>NZ_RAVY01000121.1:0-30759 GCF_003611625.1 Corallococcus sp. CA054B | reverse complement strand
GCGCCAGGTGCCACGGCATCAGGAGCGCCGTGACGAACTCTCCCTTGAACAGGGCCACCACGGCCATCAACGCCCAGACCACCGCCTGGAGCATGAGCCACAGCGACCCGCGGGTCCGCCGCTCGGGGTTCCTCCTCGCGATGCCCCACAGCGACACCAGCGAGGGGAACAGCACCAGGAACGCCACGGTGCCATAGCCCTTGGAGAACAGCGCCTCGAAGTCCCACGGCGTCACGTTCGCCAGCGGCATCACCCGGCGCAGCTGGTACAGCGCGCACAGCGCGACGAAGACCGTGGTGCCCCAGCCGGGCGGCGAGTGCTCCACCGCCTGGGATGCCGGGGCGTTGGCCGCTTCCTCCTCTTCGCCCCCCACCGCCACGGGAGGAACCAGGGCCAGCAGGGCCGCCTCGGCCTCCTGCCAGGACTGCTTCTTGGGGGCGGTGGATGGCGGCTCGTGGGACATGACGGGGCTCTGTCTTCCATCACCGGGCCACCCGGGAGCAAGGGGGTGGAGCCTCCGTCCGGAGGACGAGGGAGCGGCCGTCAGCGGCAGGCCACCTCCCCCTCGCATGCGCACCCTTCCCGGGCACACCCCTGACTTCTCTTTCGCGACGAGCGAGGACACCCGATGCCGATGGAACGAGCGCAGCGGTTCGTGGACGCACTGTTGAAACTGGAGGAGCACGGCGACATCGAGCCGATCGTCGCCCTCTTCACCGACGATGCGCAGGTGAGCAACGTCGCTTCACCCAACGTCTTCTCCGGCCTCGACGGCGCCCGCCGCTTCTGGACCGAGTACAAGGGCACCCTCGGCCAGGTGAAGTCCACCTTCCGCAACATGATTGAGTCCGGCGACCGCGTGGCGCTCGAATGGGAGACGCAGGGCACCGCGCGCAACGGGGCCGCCATCGCCTACGAGGGCGTCTCCATCATCGAGTGGGACGGAGATCGCGTCCGCCGCTTCTTCGCCTACTTCGACCCGCACGCCCTGGGCCAGGAGCTCGCGCACGGTACCGGGCCCCGCTCGGAGGTGCCCTCGACGACACCGGCCTGACACGGACGCGACCTCCGGCGGTCCCTGGGGTTCTTATGGCTGTGGCCGCCCGGGGACATGCCGGCATCGCAAGGTACACCCGGACCCTGTGTGCACTTCCGTGCACCCGAACCGCGAGCCGGAGTAGCCTGGAAAGACATGGCCCCCCCTTTTTCGACGGGCCGCGTCGTCCCCCGGGCACTCCATGATGACTCGCGTCATTTCTCCCCTCCTGGCCGTCATGCTCCTGGTGGCCTCCCCCGCTGGCGCGGCCCTCGCGCCAGACGCCCCCGTGATGGTCGCGGCGGCGAAGCGGAAACCCTCGAAGCGTAAGCCCGCCACGCCGGTGCCGCCCCCTCCGCAGGAGGCCGCGCCCGCGACCCCCGCGGCGCCGGTGACGCCGGACGTCACGCCGCCTGTGTCCGCCACGCCGGAGTCCGGTTCGACGGGCACCGCCGCGCCGCAGGACTCCAGCGCCACGCCGTCCTCCGAGCCCAGCCTGGACTTCGACCTGCTCACCCCGGAGGCGGAGGCGTCCGCGGGCCTGCTGGATCCGGACCTGCAGAAGGACCTGGAGACGCGCCGCACCATGCTCAAGCTGCACCAGGGCCTGGGGCTGGCCATGGCGGGCGGCCTCACCGCTGCCACCGTGCTGGGGCAGATTCAGTTCAGCCGTTCATTCACCGACGGCGGCGGGGATAATCGCTCGCTGCTCGCCTGGCACCGGGGCGTCATCATCGGCACGTCGCTGCTGTTCGCCACCGTGGGCACGCTGGGCATCCTGGCGCCGGATCCGGTGGAGCGCCCGTTCCAGTGGGACACGGTGACGTTCCACAAGATCTTCATGGGCCTGGCGACCGCCGGGATGATTGCCCAGGCGGTGCTGGGCATCCTGGCCACCCACAGCTACGGCGAGATCACGGAGCCGAAGTACGCCACCGCGCACCAGGTGGTGGGCTATGCCACGTTGGGCTGCGTCGCCGCGGGCATCGTCACGCTCACTTTCTGACCCCATCCCCCCTGTCGTGAATGTCTCCGCGCGCCGGCCGTTGTCCGGAGACAAGACGTATCCCCCTCTGGAGGACGCCGTGATTGCTCGACGACTCGTTCTTTCCGCTGCCTTGCTGTTCGCGCTGCCCGCCGCCGCGCAGAACGCGAAGATGTACTCGGTGAAGAAGGAGGCCAGCTCTCTCACCTACAAGCTCATCCACAAGATGCACACCGTGTCCGGCAAGGCCGCCCCCAGCGAGGGCAAGGCCGTGCTGAAGCCGGACGGCACCCTGCAGGTGGCCGTGCGCGCGCAGGTGAAGGACTTCGACTCGCAGAACTCCAACCGCGACACGCACATGCTGGAGGTGACGGAGGCCGCCAAGTTCCCGCTGGTGGAGGTGAAGGCCGTGGGCACCGGCGTGAAGCCGCCCGCCACCTTCCCGGGCAGCGTGCCGGTGACCCTCAAGGGCAAGCTCACCTTCCACGGCGTGACGAAGGACGTGGAGATCCCCATGACGGTGAAGTTCGACTCCGAGAAGCAGGTGACGGCGGACGGGTCCTTCAAGATCAGCCTGGAGGGCTACAACATCGAACGGCCCACGCTGCTGCTCGTGAAGGTGGAAGACGAGCTGGTGCTGGAGCCGCACCTCGTCTTCACGGAGGGCACGTGAGCTCGTCGCGTCGGGACTTCTTCAAGAAGCTGCTGGGCACGGGCGTGGTCGTCGCGGGCATTCCGCCCGCGTGCGCGCCCAACATCGACCCCTCGCCGGTGCTGGACGTGCCCGCGCCCGGCGGGGACGGCATCGTGTCGCTGGTGGTGCCGCGCTACCCGGACCTGTCCCGCGCGGGCGGCTCGGTGACGCTGCGCTTCCCGAAGGAATCCGGGCAGGAGAACCTGCTGGTGGTGCACCCGTCCGCGGACACCTACGCGGTGCTGTCCGCCACGTGCACCCACGTGGGCTGCCCCATGGGCTTCGATGGGACGGAGGCCGTGTGCCCCTGCCACCTGTCGAAGTTCAATGTCTCGACGGGTGAGGCGACGCAGAAGCCCGCCACGGTGGCGCTCAAGACGTACGTGGCCACGTACAACGCGGGCACGCAGGTGCTGAGCATCAACCTCAAGGCCGGCAGCGACAACTTCCCGTCGGTGATCAACGGGACGCTGACGCTCACCTTCGCGGAGTTCCCCGACCTGCAGAACACGGGCGGCATGGTGAGCGGCAACCCCACCGGCTACGGCAAGACCATCTTCGTCTTCAAGCTGGAGGACGGCTCCTACTCCGCGGTGGACTCCATCTGCACGCACCAGGGCTGTGAGGTGGGCTTCGAGCCGAGCATCAACGAGCTGCTCTGCCCGTGCCACGCGTCCACGTTCACCAAGACGGGCGTCGTCTCGCCGGGAGGCCCGGCGACGGTGAACCTGAAGACGTTCCCCGTGACGGCGGACGCGTCCGGCGTGGTCGTCTCCATCGCCTGATCACCGAGGCCAGGACGACGGGAGGCTTCTCGAGCCTCCCGTCTCCTCGGGCCCTGATCAGCGCAGCCGGCTCCAGAACGAGCGCCGGGACGAGATGCGCTCCAGCGCCTCCTGCAGCTCCTCGTCCTGATCCGCGCGGCTGGCGATGTCCCCCAGCGCGATGATGCCCACGAGCCGGTCGTCGGGCTCCACCACGGGGATGCGGCGCACCTGACGGCGGCCCATCAGCTCGATGACGCCGTGCAGGTACTCCTCTGGCAGCACCGCCTCCAGCTCCTCCGTCATCACGTCCGAGGCGCGCAGGCCGTCCACGGCGCGTTGGCCCGCGAAGGCGCGCAGCGCCAGGTCGCGGTCCGTGACCAGGCCCAACAGCCGCCCCTCCGCGTCCACGATGGGGACCACGCCGCAGTCCTCGTCCCGCATCAGCTGCGCCACCTCGCGCAGGGTGCTGTCGCGGCGGGCGGTGCGCACCTGGCGGGTCATGATGTCGCGCGCGGTGAGCGGCTCGCGCCTCCAGCGGCGGCGCGAAGCGTCGGACGCGTCCCGGGAGGCCCGGAGCCTCGGGTCCAGGGGGAAGGTCTCCTCCCGCCTGGGGGCCAGCCGTTCGCGCAGGTTCGGGGCCTCGCGCGGCGCCGGTGACGCGCGGCGCGGGCGGTCGCGCAACAGGGGCTCCTCGCCGCCGTAGCCGCTGCGGTCCCACTCGCGGTAGTCGGCGCGCTCGGGGGGCATCTCCTGGACGGTGTCCTCGCCCTGGGTGCGCCGGGGGCCCGCGCCGTTGGCGTAGCGCACGTCCCGGTCGTCGCGGCCGTAGGGGCCGGTGGTGCCGCCATCGCGCTCGCCCTCGCGGTCCTTGCGCCACATGCCGGTGTCGTCCACGTCCGTGCGCACGCGGCCCAGGCGCCACGCGGCGGCGCGGTGGAAGCGCCCCTGGCGGTCGGCGGGCAGCTCGTCGCGCCCGGGGCTCCAGCCGCTCACGTCGGACTCCGAGCGCTCGCGCGAGCCCGGCGGCGCCACGTCCGGCGAGCGGTGCGTGGCCATCGCGTCGGTGGGAGGCGTGGAGATGTCCGCGCGCCCCAGGTCATGCCTGCCGTTTCCGTTGCTGTAGTCCTTGGTGCCCATGTGCGTCGCAAGCCTCCTCGACTTGCGAACATGGGAAGCGGGCCCGGACGCGCAAAGCTCCAGCCGGCCAGGTGCGGCGCCGCTTGCCCGTCCGCCCTGGCGCGGAAGACAACCCGGGCGGGCCGTCAGACGACGGTGAGCGCGTCTCCCAGGTGCACCAGCCCCCGGAAGTCCTCCAGGTCCGCGCCCGCGTCCGGCGCGGCGATGGCCAGCGCGCCCCGGGGCAGCCCTTCCGCCAGCCTCGCCAGCAGCGAGCGGTGCGCCGTCGCGCGCGCGTCCTCCACGCCCGCCAGGTGCTCCAGCGCGCTGACGGCGTCCGTGTCCGCGGCGTTGTTCGCGTGCGGCTTCAGCGCGGCGGCCGGGGCCAGGCCGTCATCCCGCGCCCAGCTGCGGTTGAGCACGTAGCCCGCGAAGGGCAGCCCCTTGGCCTGGAGCGCCTCCTGGAAGAACGTGGCCTCGCGCAGCGCGGCGGCCTCGGGCGACGTGACGAGCAGGAACGCCGCGTCCTTCGACGACAGGTGTTCGCGCAGCCGGTCCGCGTGCAGGCGGATGCCGGCGAACAGGCCTCCGAAGGCGGCGACGAAGGAGCGCATCTCCTGCGCGAAGCCGCCGCCGAAGATGCCGTCCAGCACCTTGCCCACCAGCGCCTGCGCGCCCTGCCACAGCCGGCCCGTGCGGCCCGAGTCGGGGCCGAAGAGGGAGATGATCCGCTCGTCCAGGAAGCGCGACAGCCGGCCCGGCGCGTCCAGGAAGTCCAGCGCGTGGCGGCTGGGCGGGGTGTCCAGGACGATGAGGTCGTAGTGGCCCTCCGCGATGAAGCTGTCCAGCGCCTCCGCGGCGGCGTACTCCTGCACGCCCGCGACCAGCTCCGACAGGAAGCGGTACAGGCGGTGCTCCAGGATGGTGCGCGCGGCGCTCTCCGTGGCGGACATCCGGCGCACCATGCGCTCGAAGACGATGCGCGGCTCCAGCATCCACACGTCCAGCCGGCCCTCGCCGCGCGGACCGTCCGCGTACAGGCGCTCCGGAGGCACGGTGGTGGGCTCCGCGCCGTTCTCCTTCAGCCCCATGGCCTCCGCCAGCCGCCGCGCCGGGTCGATGGTGAGCACCAGCACCTTGCGCCCCGAGCGCGCCGCGGCCACGCCCAGCGCCGCCGCCGTCGTCGTCTTGCCCACGCCGCCCGCGCCGCACAGCACGAGGATCCGCTTGTCGCGCAGCATGCCGTCCAGGTTCATGGCGTGGCCTCCCGGCCGCCGCGGGACGCGGCTCCTTCGAGTGAAGACTCCAGGAGCTCCGCCAGCCGCTCCACCAGCGCCATGCCCGTCAGCGCCAGCTCCGGCAGGCCCCAGTGGGGCACCCCCACGCCCGCCGCCAGCCGCTCCCGGGCCAGCCGCGCGCGCTCCAGCCGCTCCAGCGCCCGCTGCCCCCGGTGCGGCCCGTGCGTCTCCAACAGCCGCTCCAGCGCCGCGCGCGACTCCGGCGTGAAGGGGTCCTCCGGCATGCGGTTGAGCACCGCGGCGGACAGGGGCAGGCCCACGTCCTTCAGCTCGCTCACCAGCGCCAGCGTCTCGCTCACCGGCAGGGGCTCCGGCAGAGTGGTGACCACCACGCCCGTGCGCGCGGGGTCCTGGAGCAGGTCCAGCCCCTCACGCACCGCGCGCCCCACGGGCCCGCCCGGCATCAGCGACAGGATGCTCCGGGGCAGCGTGGCCAGCGCCAGCGCGTGGCCCGTGGCGGGCAGGTCCACCACCGTGAGCGGGTGCACCCTGCGGCCATCCGGGTGCGTGAGGCGCAGGAGAGCCAGGAGCTGGAACATCAACCCCATCTCCTTGAGCGCGGGGCCCGCCTCCAGGAAGCGCCGCAGCGCCCGCGAGCGCAGCGCGGCCTCCGCCAGCCACTTCACGGGCAGCGTCTCCTCCAGGAACAGCCGGTGCCCCTCCTGCGCGGACAGGCGCACGAAGGACAGGTTCGGCCCCGCCGGCACCACGCGCGGCCCGGCCTCCTTCACGCCCACCAGCCCCGAGAGCGTGGACGGGCCGCCCTCGTCCGGGGACAGCTCCGCCAGCAGCACCGGCCGGCCCGCGCGCGCCGCCGCCACCGCCAGCGCGGCGGAGAGCGTCGTCTTGCCCACGCCGCCCTTGCCCGACACGAGCACGGCGCGTCTGCTCCACAAGGACTCCAGCACCACGCTCCCATCCCCCGCGCCAGCGGCGCGACCCTTCACGGTGAGCAAGGAAGCGCGTTCCGACAACCGGCCGGAGATGCGCCCAGGGCCGGCCGTCCGTCTGGCCGCCCGCTCCACGAGCATAGCGGCTTTCTGCTCGCGCTCCGCGGGGCCCTGCACCGCGCTGACCCGGGCGTGACACAACGGCCACACCCCAACACCATGACGCGACGTGCGAGAAATGACCCGGCTCGGAAGGACACGTGGCGTGCGCGGACGCGGCGACCCGGAGGGTTGTGCGGGCGGATTCCCTCGGAAAGAAGGGGTCACGGACTGGTGACGGGCCCTGGGTTTTGGGTACCCTGCGGCCCTCTGCGTGGGAGAGGGCATGGCGGTGCTGCGGGAGTGGGTCTTCGGGACACAGCGTGTCTCGCTGGAGGACTCCGACATCCTCTGGATCAAGGTCCGGGGAGCGTTTTCAGAGTCGGACGTGCGGGAGCTGGTGGACCTGTTCCACGAGCTGGAGGCGGGCCCGGACAAGCCCCTGTACCTCGTCGCGGACCTGAGCACCTCCGAGGGCCTGTCGGTCGCGCCGCGCAAGTACCTGGCCAAACACCTGAGCCCCACGTGGTTCCGCGCGGTCTGCTTCTTCGGCGCCAAGCGCACGCATCGCGAGGTGCTGCGCGCGCTCGTGGCGGTCGTCAACTTCACCAGCGGCACGAGGGTGGAGGCGGAGTTCGTGGACTCGGAGGCCCGGGCCCGGGCGTGGCTGGAGTCCCACCGGCGCCGTCAGCAATCGGCGCCGCGCTGAACGCGCCGGCCGTCCGTCAGTGGACGGCCCAGCGCTCGGCGATCTCCTCGCACGCGAGCACCACGTCGCCCAGCCGGCGGATGTGCGCGCGCGGCGCGACGAACAGCGAGCCCGCGAACACGTCCACCACGGTCATCAGCCGGTGGTCCGCCGGGCCCAGCCGGCACAGGTGCTGTTCCGCGAAGCGCTGCAGGAGCGTGCCAATGTACTGGCCGCTGCGCTCGTCCAGCGGGTGCGTCTTGGAGAAGTAGAGCTTCATCAACCCCACGCGCGGGTTGCCCTGCTTGTCCAGCCGCTGCACCACCACCTCCGGGCGCACGCTGATGGTGACGCCGGCCATCTCCAGCACGGGCGGCTCCGCGCCCACCGCGCTGATGATGGCGTCGTCCAGATCCAACCAGGGCACCAGGTCCGCGAAGCGCTCCAGCGCCTCCGAACACAGCTGCATGCGCTGCGCCTCGAACTCCGTCTGCGGCACCGCGCAGGCGAACCGGCGCTGGGACTCCCGCAGCACGTTCAGGTCCAGGCCCCGGCAGAGGAAGTCCGTGATGGCCTGGGACGCCTCCGGATAGCGCAGGTACTGGGCATCCGGCGGGTGCTTCTGGTCGTGGATGATGCGCTTGCGGCGGGCGGGCGTGGCGACCAGGTACTCGCCCAGCTTGTTCACCGAGACTCGCGGCAGTTCACGGGTTTCCGTCATGGTGTTTCCCCCTCTGAAAGGCTGTCGGAATGGGTACACAGTACAGAGGGGGTCTGACATCCAATGGACAGCCGGAGCTTGTACGAAAGGGCAGGGGCGCTTCCCTGGACAGGCGGGGTTCGGCGTAGGGTTCCTTCCAGCAGCTGGGGGGAGGACCGCATGGAGCATCAGATTCGCGAGTGGACGTGTGGCGCGCACCGGATCCGCATGACGGCGCCAGACGTGTTGCACACGAAGTACACGGGCGTCGTGGGATTGCAGGACGCGAAGTGGGCGCTGCGCGTCTACGAAGAGATGGCGGCGAAGGGGCCGTTCTACCTGGTGGCGGAGGTGCCGGGGTCGGAGCTGCCGGCCGAGTCGCGCAAGTACCTGGCCAACAACGTGCGCGCGGAGTGGATGCGCTCGGTGGTGTACGTGGGCTCCGACCTGTCACAGCGCGTGGTGGGCAAGGCCATGTCCGTGGCCATGCTGCTCACGGGCCATGCGGCCAGCTTCGACACGGTCTTCGTGGACACGATGGCGCAGGCGGATGCGTGGGTGGACGCGCACCGGTTGGATCACGCCCCGCGCCGCGTGGGCTGAAGCCCGTCTCCGGACGTGACAAAGGGCCAGGACGGGGCGGAAAGCCCGGCTCCTGGCCCTCGGTGTTTTCAGGGCGCTTCAGCGCTCGCGGTCGGGCATGCGGTCCGGGTGGCCGTAGCGGTACACGTCGGACACCGGGTTGGTGCCCGCGTCGCTGCGAGGGCCGTCGCCGTCCGGCATGTCGTCGAGCGATGACCCCGGGGCGCGCTCGCGAGGGTCATACGGATGCAGGCCGCTGGCATCACGGAGGCGCAGGTCGCCGTCGTCCGCGTCCTCCCCGGCGCGCGGGCGGACGCCCTTCTCGTCGGCCTCCGTCAGCTCACGGCGGGGCTTGCGCTCGTCGCCTTCCTCTTCGGCGCCGGAGCGCCGAGGTTCGCCGTCTTGCCGTGGCGTGGTCGGACGCCCGTAGAAGTCCTCGGCGGGCTGCGTGGGTGCGGGACGCTTGTCGTTGTCGGCCATGAAGGGTTCCCTCCGTCGAAGGAGGTTCTTCATCACCCCCTGTGGCCGGCAACCCGCTCCGGAAGCACCCGCTCGGGCCTGGAGGGCAGGCGGCCGAGCATCAGGGCCCTCCTGTGCGCGGTGTCAGGGCGACACGAGGAGGATGCCCCCGGCGAGCGCGGGTGCCTCGTCATCGCCGATGGTGCGCACGTGGCCCTGGCCGAGCTGTCCGGAGGTGTTGAAGCCCCAGCACAGCGCACGACCCGAGGAGAGCACGGCGCACGTGTGCTGGCCGCCCGTGGTGACGGAGGTGGCGGGAGCGCCGCCCACGTCGATGAAGGCGGAGCTGGGTGCGGAGAGGGATCGGGTGTTGGCGTAGCCCAGCCGGCCCCGGGCGCCGTTGCCCCAGCACTGGAGCTGGCCGGACTCGAGCAGGGCGCAGGTGTGCTGGGCCCCGGCGGCGACCTGGACGGCGCGAAGGCCCGCGCCGGGTGCCACGGAGGTGAGGGGCGTGGCGTAGTCAGGGTTGCCATTGCCCACCTGCCCGTAGGCGTTGGCGCCCCAGCAGCGCAGGGCTCCGGTGTCCAGCAGGGCGCAGGTGTGCTGGCTGCCCAGGGCCAGCTGTACGGCGGTGCCGCCCACGTCCACGTCACCCGCTGACGACGGCAACTCGGTGTCACCGACATCGTCGTCACGGTTGTAACCCAGTTGTCCGTAGGCGTTGGCGCCCCAGCAGCGCGGACGGCCGGAGAAGAGCAGGGCGCAGGTGTGGTCGCCGCCCGCGACCAGGTCCTGTACGGGCGCGCCGACAGGGACGTCGGTGGTGGGCGGAGGCTCGTTGTCGCCCAGGGTGTCGGTGTGGCCCAGGCCCAGCTGGCCGTGGGTGTTGTCGCCCCAGCAGCGCACGTGGCCGGAGGTGAGCAGCGCGCAGGTGTGGCGGTCGCCCGCGGTGATGCGCAGCGCGCGTGCGCCGCCCAGGTCCACGGTGCCCACGCTGGCGATGGGTTCGTCATCGCCGATGGTGCGCGTGTGGCCCAGGCCGAGCTGTCCGGAGGCATTGGCGCCCCAGCAACGCACGCGCCCGGTGGAGAGCAGGGCGCAGGTGTGGCCCAGGCCGGTGGCCAGCTGCACGGCCTTCTCACCGGGAGCGAGGGGCACGGGGCCCTTCGACGCGGGCGTCTCGTCGTCGCCGACGTTGGCGGTGCCGGTGTAGCCGAGCCGGCCCTGCGCGCCGCTGCCGAAGCAGCGCACGGAGCCGTCGTTGAGGAGCGCGCAGGTGTGGCTGTCCCCGGCGCGGAGCTGGGCGACGTCGGTGGGGCCGCCGGTCTGCACGGGGGCATCGGGGAACTGCTGCGCGCCCAGGCGGTAGGTGGCGGTGGTGCGGGCCCCGGCGGCGTCGGTGACCTGGAGGGACAGCCGGCCCTGGAGCGCGGGCGCGTAGTGCTGGAGGACGGTGGGGTTGGCCTGCGTGGTGAAGTCCGGAGCGGGCGTCACGGGCGCGTCCGGGACGAAGCTCCACGCGTAGTCGAGCGTGCGGGCGGGCTGATCATCCGACACGGCGGCGGACCACGCGACGTCGGAGGTGCCCGCGAGACGGGACGCGGCCAGGCCCTGGATGACGGGCGCGAAGAGGATGCGCACGGTGGTGCCCAGCGAGTCCGTGGATTGATCCGCGGGAAGGACGCGCGTCACGAACGTGGTGCTGACCGAGTGCCCCGCCGGGTTCGTGACGGTGAGCGAGTGCGTGTAGTCGGTGGGGCTGGGAATGCCGAAGGGAGGCAGGTAGCGGGCGACGAAGGCGCCGGAGGTCCCGATGAGCGTGAACGTACCGCTGGCGGGCACGAAGGTGCCGCCGTTGTTCGCGGCGGTGAGGGCGAAGGTGAGGGACTCGCCGGAGGTGGCCTCGACGAAGAAGGTGACGGTGGCGGGCTGGCCGAAGACGAGCTCACCGGGGAGCTGGATGCGGGGGATGCGTGGCAGGGTGATGGGCGCGCCGTCGTTGGTGGGCGCCAGCGTGATGGCCACGGACTCGCGGTCCGCGATGAGCGTCTGGGTGGTGCTGCCCTGGAAGAGGAGCGTGCTGTTGCCGTTGTACGCCCGCGCGATGAAGGTGAGGGATTGATGGCGAGGCAGGGACGGCATGGTGCCGGACCACCCGGAGGGGGAGGGCACCAGGTCGAAGTTGGAGAACAGCGCGCTGTGGCTGGCCGCGTCCTCCACGTCGATGCGGATGCGCGCCACGTCCGCGAAGGAGAAGCCCAGCGCGCGCCGGGTCTGGGATTGGGAGCCAACCGCATCCGCCGTGATGTTGAACGTCACGGCGGACGTGGAGCCCGGAGGTGTGTCACCCGTGGAGGACGGAGCGGTGCACGCGGCGGCGGTGCACAACAGCAGGAGCGCGAGGGCGGCGGGCTTCGTCATGGCTCACACGGGAAGATAGCGAAGCGGGCGCCCGACGTGTGCCGGGCGCCCGCGAGTGTTCAGGGACTACGGCGTGGGCGGCAGGAGCTGGATGTCGCCCACGGTGGACGGCAGCTCGTTGTCACCGATGATCGTGGTGTTGCCCTGGCCCAACTGCCCGGCGTTGTTCTTGCCCCAGCACCGCGCCTTACCCGTGGAGAGCAGCGCGCAGGTGTTGCCGTTGCCCGAGGCACTGATCTGATAGGCGGTCGCACCCCCGAGGTTCACGGGACCTCCAGGGACCCCCAGGTCCGCTGTGTTGCCGTAGCCCAGTTGCCCGTAGGTGTTGCTTCCCCAGCACCGCATGGCGCCCGTGGAGAGCAGGGCGCAGGCGTGCTCGCCACCGGAGGTCACCTGCAAGGCGGTCGTTCCGCCCAGGTTCACCGTCGTCGAGTTGACGAGGTAGTTGAAGTAGCAGCGGGTCGACGGATGCTCGGCGCAGTACCAGATGTAGTCACCGTAGAGGTTGTTGCCCGTCTGCCCATTGAGGTTGTCGCCCCAGCAGATGACGCTGCCCGTCTTCAGCAGGGCACAGGTGTTGCTCCGGCTCGCGGAGATCTGGGCGACAGGCCCCTTGGGCTCGAACGCGGTCTGGCTGCTGGGCAGCTCATTGTCTCCAATGTGGTTGACGTGTGAGTACCCGAGCTGTCCCAGGCCGTTGCGGCCCCAGCAGAGCATCTTGTCGTTGGAGAGCAGCGCGCAGGTGTGGTTGTCGCCCGCGACGACATCCGTGGCGGTGACGTTGCCCAGGTCCACGTCGCCCGCGCTCCAGGGCTGCTCGTCATCGCCGATGCTGTTGGTGTGGCCGTAGCCCAGCTGGCCGTACTGGTTGCGTCCCCAGCAGCGCACCTTGCCCGTGGCCATCACCGCGCAGGAGTGCTCCGCGCCCACGGTGATGCGCGTGGCCGGACCGCCCAGGTTGACGTAGCCGAAGCTGGCCACCGGCTCGCCATCACCCAGGTTGTCCTTGTTGTTGTAACCGAGCTGCCCGTACGTGTTCTGGCCCCAGCACCGCACCAGGCCTGTATCCAGCACCACGCAGGAGTGGTTGCCACCCGCCGCCAGCTTCGTCCCCTTGCCGAGGATCTTCACCGCGCCCGCCGTATGCGGCAGCTCGTTGTCGCCGATGTTCTGGGTGTTCTCGTAGCCCAGCTGGCCGAAGGCCCCGTAGCCCCAGCACCGCACGGAGCCGTCATTCAACAGCGCGCATGCATGGTCCCAACCCGTGCGGATGCTGTTGATGCCATCCAGCGGCCCTTCGGCGACAGGGTTGTCCGGGAACTGATCCGGAGTGAGCTTGTAGGTGAGCGTGGTGGTGCCGTTGTTGCCATCCGTCACGGCGAGCTTCAGGTCACCCTGCACGGCGGTGGTGTAGTTCTGGAGCGTGGAGGGGTTGGTGTCCCCGGTGAACGCGGGCACGGGGTCGAAGGTGGTGCCCGAGGCGGGCGTGAAGCTCCACGCGTAGGTGAGCGCGTCCTGGGCTCCGTCGTCACTCACGTCCGCGGTGAAGATGACGTTCTGCGTGTCACGCACCCGCAGGCCGTTGAGGCCGTTGATGACGGGGTTGAAGAGCACGGCGACGGAGGTGTCGATGACGCCGCTGGAGGTCTCCGGAGGCTTCACCTTGGTGGTGAAAGTGGTGCTGATGGAGTGCCCGGCGGGGTTGGTCACCGTGACGGTGTGGGTGAAGACCGTCTCCGTGCTCACGGTGGGGGGCGTGTACTGGGAGACGAAGGCGCCCGCGGTGTTCTGCAGCGTGATGGAGCCATTGAGCGGCGAGAAGCTTCCGCTGCCCGTGACGGCGGAGGTGATGGCGTAGCGAAGCGCCTCGCCGTTGGTGGCCTCCACCGCGAAGGTGATGTTGCCCGACTGGGAAGAGGCGAAGGCGCTGGGGATGCTGATCTTCCGGATGCGCGGCAGGGAGATGACCGCGTTGTTGTTCGCGGGGGCCAGCGGGATGGTGACGGTCTCGAAGTCGAGGTTCAACGTCGCGTCGAGCGAGCCGGAGAACAGAAGGTTCCCGGAGGCATCGAACGCTCGGGCGAAGAAGGTGAGGGCCTTGGCCTTGGGGAGGAAGGGCAGCTTCCCGGTCCACGCCCCGGCGGAGGTGAAGAGATCGAAGTTCTTGAAGATGACGAGGCCACCAGCGCCCTGCTCGGAGACATCGACGCGGATGCTGGCGACATCGGAGTAGGCGAAGGCCTGGGCGGAGACACGGCCCTTCACGGCTTGGCTGAAGAGGTCCTGCGCACCGATGGAGACGGTGACCTGGGACTGGGTCTGCTCGGAGGGCGCGGAGGGCTCCGGCGTACTCGAACCGGAACTGCACGCGGCGATCCACGGCGAGGACAGCGACAGCAGCAGCGCGCCCAGCATGCCGCGCGACCGGAACCAACGAGGGGATGACCTCTGCACGGAAGACTCCTGAAGGCGAAAAGGATTGCGGACGGAAAAGGAAGCGGGCGCCCCGGTCCTGCGAGCGCCCGCGAGGACGTCAGCGACTACGGCGCGGGAGGCAGGAGCTTGATGTCGCCCGCGGCGCTCGGCTGCTCGTTGTCACCGATGTTGTTGGTGTTGCCGTAGCCGAGCTGACCAAAGTTGCCCTGGCCCCAGCACCGCGCCTTGCCCGTGGAGAGCAGCGCGCAGGTGTGGGTTCCGGACGAGGCCGTCACCTGGTACGCGGTGGCGCCATCCAGGTCCACGGCCGGGCCCGGCGTGGACCGGAGCGCGGTTTTGCCGTCGCCGAGCTGGCCGGAGGCATTGGCGCCCCAGCACCGCACGCTGCCCGTGGAGAGCAGGGCGCAGGTGTGGGTGGAACCGGCGGAGATCTGCAATGCGCTGGTGCCCAGGTCGATGCTCCCGGAGTCCCTGAACAGGGAGTAATTGAGGGGCTGACCCGTGCCCAGCTGCCCTGAGGTATTGAGGCCCCAGCACCGCACGGCCCCCGTCTTCAGCAGGGCGCAGGTGTGGGTCCCACCGGCGGAGATTTGCGAGACCGGTCCGGCCGGCTCGAAGGGGGTCTGGCTGTTGGGCAGCTCGTTGTCGCCGATGTCGTTGAAGTGGACCTGGCCGAGCTGACCGTAGTTGTTGAAGCCCCAGCAGAGCATCTTGTCGTTGGAGAGCAGCGCGCAGGTGTGGTTGCCACCCGCGACGACATCCGTGGCGGTGACGCCGCCCAGGTTCACATCGCCCGCGCTCCAGGGCTGCTCGTCATCGCCGATGCTGTTGACGTGGCCGTAGCCCAGCTGGCCGTACTGGTTGCGGCCCCAGCAGCGCACCTTGCCCGTGGCCATCACCGCGCACGAGTGCTCCGCGCCCACCGCGATGCGCGTGGCCGGACCGCCCAGGTTGACGTAGCCGAAGCTGGCCACCGGCTCGCCGTCGCCCAGGTTCTGCGTGCTGTTGTAGCCGAGCTGTCCGAAGTTGTTCTGGCCCCAGCACCGCACCAGGCCCGTGTCCAGCACCACGCAGGAGTGGTTGCCACCCGCCGCGAGCTTCGTGGCCTTGCCGAGGAGCTTTACCGCGCCGGCCGTGTACGGCAGCTCGTTGTCGCCGATGTTCTGGGTGTTCTCGTAGCCCAGCTGACCGTAGGCCCCGTAGCCCCAGCACCGCACCGAGCCATCATTCAGCAAGGCACACGTGTGGGCGGTGCCGTTGCGGATGCTGTTGATGCCATCCAGCGGCCCTTCGGCGACGGGGTTGTCCGGGAACTGATCCGGGGTGAGCTTGTAGGTGAGCGTGGTGGTGCCGTTGTTGCCATCCGTCACGGCGAGCTTCAGGTCGCCCTGCACGGTGGTGGTGTAGTTCTGGAGCGTGGAGGGGTTGGTGTCCCCGGTGAACGCGGGCACGGGGTCGAAGGTGGTGCCCGTGGCGGGCGTGAAGCTCCACGCGTAGGTGAGCGCGTCCTGGGCACCGTCGTCACTCACGTCCGCCGTGAAGATGACGTTCTGCGTGTCGCGCACCCGCAGGCCGTTGAGGCCGTTGATGACGGGGTTGAAGAGGACGGCGACAGAGGTGTCGATGACGCCGCTGGAGGTCTCCGGAGGCTTCACCTTCGTGGTGAAGGTGGTGCTGATGGAGTGCCCGGCGGGGTTGGTCACCGTGACGGTGTGGGTGAAGACCGTCTCGGAAGACACCGTCGGGGGCGTGTACTGGGAGACGAAGGCGCCCGCGGTGTTCTGCAGCGTGATGGCACCGTTGAGCGGGGAGAAGCTTCCGCTGCCCGCGACGGCGGAGGTGATGGCGTAGCGCAGCGCTTCGCCATTCGTTGCTTCCACCGCGAAGGTGATGTTGCCCGACTGGGAGGAGGCGAACGCACTGGGGATGCTGATCTTTCGGATGCGAGGGAGGGAGATGACCGCGTTGTTGTTCGCGGGGGCCAGGGGGATGGTGACGGTCTCGAAGTCGAGGTTCAGCGTCGCGTCGAGCGAGCCGGAGAACAGGAGGTTCCCGGAGGCGTCGAGCGCGCGGGCGAAGAAGGTCAGTGCCTTGGCCTTGGGGAGGAAGGGCAGCTTCCCGGTCCACGCCCCGGCGGAGGTGAAGAGGTCGAAGTTCTTGAAGATGACGAGGCCACCAGCGCCCTGCTCGGAGACGTCGACGCGGATGCTGGCGACATCGGAGTAGGCGAAGGCCTGGGCGGAGACTCGGCCCTTCACGGCCTGGCTGAAGAGGTCCTGCGCGCCGATGGAGACGGTGACCTGGGACTGCGTCTGGTCCGCGGGGGCGGAGGGCTCCGGCGTACTCGAGCCAGAGCTACACGCGGCCATCCACGGCGAAGACAGGGACAGCAAGAGCGCGCCCAGCATGCCGCGCGACCGGAACCAACGAGGGGACGTTCGCTTCACTCGACACTCCTTGGGAAGACAGACAGGGAAAGAGCCAATGACTCACAGCGGGTACACGCCGGCCTCACGCGCTCCCGGCGGAGCCCGGAGACACGTTTCCCGTGCCGCGCTCGGAGCGAGCGCGGTCGGGGGACGGCATGGAAAACAGAGGGAATGGACAGGCCTACGCCGACCCGGGGGGACCTCCCGGCCCTCGGCGTATGTCTGGGCTACAGCTGGAGACGCAAATCACAGTGCCAGCGGGTGAAAAGACTGTCACGCCTTTTATTGGTTCCTGCGAAAGCGTGTCAATGTCTGGGTTTGCGCTGACTGGCGGGTGGAATGCGTGTCAGTCGCGGCGGACCCGCGCGGTGACAGGATTTGTCATCCCCCTCGGAACACCCCCTAAAGGAGCGAGTCTGTCGGGTGACGCACCGGGTTGATGAGTGGGAGGAATCAAGCAAGTCGCGGAAGCTTCGCGAAACACTGCAATGCTTTATGGCTTGCACGAAATCCGGAAAAGACAGTCATGGACCGGCGGCGGCACCCTGCTGGTCCCGGGGGACTCGGGTGGCCTGAGTCCCAGGGACCCGGTGCCGGCGCGGGCTCACACCGGCTGGTGGCCGTCGTCGTCGTCCTCGAGGTCGTCTCCCGGTGCCTCTTCATCCGGGCTGGCCAGCTCGTCCAGGTCCTCGACCAGGTCCTGGAGGGGCAGGGGTTCGTCATTCAGGTCCGGCGTCACGTCGTCGCCCTGGAGGAACGGCGGCGGGCCCTCCTGGCTCGCGGGCCCGGCGGCCTCGGACGTCATCGCGGCCTCCTCGGCGGTCAGCTCCTCCGGGTGCAGCCCTCCCTCCAGCAGCTCCGCCTGGTTGCGCCGGCCCGTGGCCTCCCGTGCCGCCTCCTCCACCTCCTCCGCCGCGGCCTGCCGCCCGTACGCGGGCACATGGGCCCGCAGCCACTCCCGCAGCGCGGAGGCCAGCTCCGCCGCCGTGCCGAAGCGGTCCGCCGGGGACTGGCGCAGCGCCCGCACCACGATGGCGCGCAGGCCCTCCGGCACCTCGCGCGCCATGCGCTCCACCTCCCCGGGCCCCACCAGCGCCATCCGCGCCGCTACCTCTGTCAGGGGCATCCACGTGGGCCCCTGCGCCTGCACCGGCGGCAGGTCTGGCGGGGGCGGAGGCGCCGCGTCCCCCTGGGCCAGCGGGTGCGTCCCCGTCAGCACCTCCAGCAGCACCAGCCCCAGCGAGAACAGGTCGCTCCTCGCGTCCACGGGCTCGCGCCGCAGCGCCTCCGGTGAGGCGTAGGCCACGTCTCCCTTCACCAGCGGACGGCTGGTGATCTCCCGCCCCGGCAGCGTGGAGAACGCGGCGGTGAAGTTCGTGAGCTTCACCTCGCCATGCACGCCCAGGCGCAGGTTCCGGGGGCTCACGTCCCGGTGCACGATGCCCAGCGGCCGGTTCCACTCGTCCCGCAGCGTGTGCGCGTGGTGCAGCGCCTCCGCCACCTCGGAGACGACCCACGCGCCGAAGGCCGGGGACATGGGCTTGCGCCGCATGGCCACCAGGTTGAGCACCGTGTCCAGGGACCGGCCCTCCACGTACTCCATCACCACGTGCGGCACGCCCCGGTACGCCTTCAGGTGGTAGACCTTCGCGATGCCCGGGTGGTTGAGCCGGAACGTCAGCTCCACCTCCTCCACCAGCCGCCGCCGCTCCACGAAGCCAGACGGGTTGCGCAGCCGCTTGATGACCACCGGGCCGCCCATCCCGCCCCGGTAGCGCCGCCGCGCCAGCATCAGCAGCTCCCCGGTGGAGCGCACCTCCAGCTTGCGCACGAACTCGAAGGCCGTGCCTCCCACCGTGAACAGCACGCGCGGCCGGCGGGGCATGCCGGGGTTCTCCTCCGTCGTCGTATCGGGCGTCTTCATGGCCTGTCTTCCTACCTCCCAGGTGGAGCGGGAATCGCTCCACCCCGCAGGTAGCACAAACCCTGTCGCGGGGAAAACCTCCAGGGTCGTGTGGTGGTCGGTCAACCCAGCGGGTTCATTCGCCCCGGCGCAATCCCAGACGCCGGAGCCACCGCTCCCACCGCCGCCGCCACGCCAGCCGCCGGGCCACCCACCAGGGCATGGGCGGGGGCAGGGGCGCCGCCAGCCCCAGCGACGGGCCGGGCGGAGGCGGCACGGGCGGCGTGGACGCGCTGGAGTGGGGCGCGGCGCCGGGGATGCGCCGCTCGTAGGCGCGGGCCCAGCGGCGCAGCTCCCGGGCCTCCTCGTTGCCGTCGAAGTACGCGTCGGATTCCTCCGTCACGGCCTCGTGGGGTGGCGGCGCGTTGAACAGCGGCATGTCCCAGCTGTCCGGGGCGCGCTCCAGCGCCGCGCTCAGGTCGGCGTAGAGGTCCGCGCCCATCTGGTAGCGCTGGCTGGCCTCCTGGCGCAGCAGCCGCTCGCAGATGTCATTGAGGGCGCGGGGCACGCGCGGGTTGATGGAGCGCGCGGAGCGCCCCTTGATGCTCTGGATTCCTCCCAGCAGCGCCGCGGCCGGCAGCTCCGGCGGATAGGGGAAGTCCCCGGTGAGCACCTGGAAGAGCGTGAGCCCCAGCGAATAGAGGTCATCCGTGGGCTGGTAGACGTAGCGGGACATGCCCTTGGGGTTGTTCAGCCAGTAGCGCAGCAATTCCGGGCTGCGGTAGCTGGGCGTGCCCGGCGGCGGCCGCCCGTCGGTGATGGACGGCGCGCAGGCGTGGTCGCTGGAGCCGAAGTCCACCAGCACCGGCCTCGCGTCCGACGCGCGCACGATGATGTTGCTGCCCTTGATGTCGCGGTGGCGCACGCCCGCGCGGTGGATGAAGTCCAGCGTCAGCGCCAGCTCCGAGAACAGCCGCGCCACCTGCCGCGCCGTGGGCTTCGCCTCCACCGCCCAGTCGGACAGCGTGGGACCCTCCACGTAGTCCATGACCAGGAACAGGTAGCCCGTGCGCGGGTTCGGCCAGCGGTGGTAGCCGCGCAACGCCACCACGTTGGGATGGGTCATGCGGTGCAGCACGCTCACCTCCTTGAGCGTGCGCGCGTCCACCTGCGAACCCTCCTCGGAGTCCTGCGGCCCCTGGAGCGCGAACTTCAGCGCCACGTGGAAGCCCCCGGTCTCCGCCAGGAACACGGTGCCGTAGCCCCCCGTGGCCAGGCGCTTCAACAGCCGGAAGCTGCCCACCACCTCCTGGGGCTGAAGGAGCAGCGGATGTCCTCCCTCCAGGCTCATCGCGGAGCGCCTCCTACGCGGAAGGAAAGCCCGAATGCTTCGGGACGTGGGGGGTTGAATCTCAGAGGGAGGGCGTGGCCGAGAGGATGCATTCGCGAAAGGAGCAATGGAACCTCCAGGGTCCATAGCATGGCGGACGCCCCTTGGGGTAGTGTTGGTGCCGTGTCAGGTAGGATGCCGGACACCTGACTTCATGGGAGACACGGTCCGGCCAGGGGTGGGTGAGCGGCAATGAACGAGGAGCTGGCCATCACGGTGGGCACCGCGGCGCGACAGGCCCGCGAGCGGCAGGGCCTGACCCAGGGCGACGTCGCCAGCCAGGTGGGCATCGCCATGGAGGTCTACAGCCGCATGGAGCGCGGGCGCGTGCTGCCCAGCTCCACCACCTTGCGCCGCATGTGCATGGTGTTGCGCATCCGCGCGGACACACTCCTGGGGTTGGACGGGCCCTCGCCCCCGGACGAGGCGCTCACGCTGGCCCTGGCGGACCGCGAGGAGGATTCGCCCTCCCTGCGCCGGCTGGTGCGCGCCCTGCGGCCCCTGGATGAAGAGGCGTTGAAGGCCATGGGGCTCATCATCCAGGGGGCGCTCGCGCTGCGTGAGCGCTGAGCGCCGGGCCCTCGAAAACTTGCGCCCCGGAGGAGAGATGCAAGGTTTTGCGCGTGCCCGCCCCGGTGAATGAAAAGCTGAACACGGTATTTGGAGCCGCCGCCCGAGACGCGCGGCTGCGCTTGGGTCTCACGCAGGCGGACGTGGCGGAGCGCGTGGGCATCGCCATGGAGGTCTACAGCCGCATGGAGCGCGGCCGCATGCTGCCCAGGGCTCAAACCCTGCGGCGGCTGTGCGACGTGCTGTCCGTGTCCGCGGACGCGCTCCTGGGCGTGGGGCCCGGCACCTCCCCGGTGCCGCCCCGGGCCTCGCCAGCCCAGGAGGACTCGCTGGAGCTGCGCCGCCTGGTGCGCACGCTGCGCGACCTGGAGCCCCGCCAGCTCAAGGCGGTGGCCCGCGTGGTGCGCACGGTGGTGTCCGTCATGCCCCCGAAGCCGGTGCCCGGGTCCTCGCCCGCTCCCGCGCCCCGGAAGAAGCCTCGGGCCACCCGCAAGCGACGCGCCGGTTAGCGCGTCGCCATGCGCAGACAAATCCTCCCGGGCTGCAACCGGATGTCCGCCCGCCTGTCCTCCTGAGCCAGGGGCCGGGCCTTCGGGTGGGGCCCTCTCCCCAATGGCAGACAAGTACGCCATCAGGTTCTCCCCCCAGGGCGAGCGCATCATCCTGTCCCTCACCCGCGAGGCCGGCGTCCTGCGCGTGGGCGTGCACCCGCTGCTCCTTCGACCTGCCGGAGTGCGAATCCGAGCCCGAAGTCGCCTGACGGACATCCACTTCCGCCTGCCTTCCGTACCGCGATCCAAACCCCTCTTCCTGGAGCACTCCCTCCCATGGCGAAAATCGAGAAGGTCCTGCTCGTGGACGATGAGGACGACATCCGCACCATCGGGCAGCTGAGCCTGAGCCGTGTGGGGGGATGGAAGACGGTGCTCGCGTCCTCTGGCGCGGAGGCCCTGGAGAAGGCGGGCCAGGAGGGCCCCGACCTCATCCTCCTGGACGTGATGATGCCCGGCATGGACGGGCCCACCACCTTCGGCCGGCTGCGCGCCCAGCCCGCCACCGCGAACACGCCCATCATCTTCATGACCGCCAAGGTCCAGAAGCAGGAGGTGGCGCGCTACCTGGAGCTGGGCGCGGTGGGCGTCATCGGCAAGCCGTTCGACCCCATGACCCTGCCGCAGGAAATCCGCCGCCTGGTGCCCTGATGGAACCCCGCCTGTCCAAACGCTCCGCCGCGCTGGCCGCCGGCGCCCTGGTGCTGCTGTGTGCCCTGTTCATCCTGGGCCGCCCGGGCTCCACCGCCGACCACGACCACTACCGCACCCGGCTGCGGCAGCTGCGCGTGGCCACGTCGGAGCTGGAACAGGACGTGCTGCGCCAGCGCGTGGGCATGGCGCAGCTGCACGGCTCCTCCGACCAGGACTTCGACGCGCTGGCCGCCCGCGCCCAGCAGCTGCGCTCCGCGCCCGGCTTCCTCCCGGCGGAGGGGATGCGCTCGCTCAACGCCTCCCTGGACACGTACCTGCGCGTGCTGGAGGGCTCGCGCGCGATCCTGGCTGCGGCCCGCGAGAAGGATCAGCAGCTCGCTGGCCTGCGCGAGGCCTACCCCGGCGTCGTCGCCGCCACCGCCGCCTCGCTGCCCCAGGGCCCGCCCCGCGCGCACGTGGAGGCGATGGACGTGGACGTGCTGCTCGCCTCGCGCGCTCCGGGAGAGGCGTCGGGGGCCCGCGTGGAGGCCTCGCTGGCGCGGCTGGCCCGGGCGCGTGAGCAGCAGCCGCTGCCCGCCCCCGCGCTCGCCGCGCTGGACACCCTGGAGGCCCGCACGCGGGAGCTGCTGGCGCTCCAGCGCGCGACGGACGCGTCCTTCCAGGCGCTGCTGGACCACGGCGCCACCGGCGAGGCCGAGCGCCTCATCACCACGTACCTCCAGCTCCAGGAGCAGTCCCAGTCCCGCGCGGAGCGCACGCGCATCGTCCTCTTCGGCGTGTGCCTGCTGCTGGTGGTCTACGTGCTCGTCGTGCTGGTGCGGCTGGCGCGGGCGTCCGCGGCGCTGGGCGAGCTCAACCGGGGGCTGGAGGAGCGCGTGGCGGAGCGCACCCAGGCCCTGTCCGCCGCGAGCGCGGAGGCGCGGGCCAGCGACGCGCGCAAGGCGGCCATCCTGGAGGCGTCGCCGGACGGCATCGTGGTGCTGGACGAGTCCGGCCGCGTCGCGGAGTTCAACCCCGCGGCGGCGTCCCACTTCCGCCTGCCGTCCGCGCGGGCGGTGGGCGCGGACTTCCTGTCGCTGGCGCTGCCCGCGTCGCTGCCGGCCTCGCAGCGGGAGGCCGTCCACGCCGCGCTCCTCCAGGAGAACGGCGCGGCGCGCCTGGAATCGCCGTGCCTGCGCGCGGACGGCGACGTGTTCCCCGCGGAGCTCACCTTCGCGCGCGTGCACGCGGATGGTCCGCCGCGCACCACCGTCTTCGTGCGCGACCTCACGGAGCGCAAGGCCGTGGAGCGGATGAAGAACGAGTTCATCTCCACCGTGAGCCACGAGCTGCGCACGCCGCTCACCTCCATCCGCGGCTCGCTGGGCCTGCTGGAGAACGGCATCGTGGGGGAGCTGCCCTCGCAGGCGCTGGACATGGTGCGCATCGCGCGCACCAACACCGAACGGCTCATCCGCCTCATCAACGACATCCTGGACCTGGAGAAGATGGAGTCCGGGATGCTGGAGCTGAAGCTCCAGCCGCAGACGGCGCAGGACCTGGTGGAGGCCACGCTCGCGGGCGTGCAGGGCATGGCGGAGGCGGCGCACGTCACCCTGCGCTCGGACGTGGAGGGCGCGCCGCAGGTGAAGGGCGACCGCGACCGGCTCATCCAGGTGCTCACCAACCTGGTCTCCAACGCCATCAAGTTCTCCCCCCAGGGCGCCTCCGTGGTGGTGGCGGCCGGCCTCACGGCGGACGGCCGGGTGCGCTTCAGCGTCACGGACCAGGGCTCCGGCATCCCGGAGGAGAAGCTCCCCCGCCTCTTCGGCCGCTTCCAGCAGCTGGACGCGTCCGACACCCGCTCCAAGGGCGGCACCGGCCTGGGGCTGGCCATCTCGCAGGCCATCGTGGAGCAGCACGGCGGCCGCATCGACGTGAGCAGTCCCCCGGGCCAGGGCGCCACCTTCCACTTCACCCTGGAGGCCCTGCGCGTCGCCGCGCCGGGCGCCACCGCGGCGCTGCCCACGGACGAGTCGCGCCACAACGTGCTCATCGTCACCGCGGACGCGGACCTGTCCACCCTCCTGCGCGGCCTGCTGTCGCATGAGGGCTACCGGGTGGTGCGCGCCGCCACGCTCTCGGAGGCCGCGCAGGCGGTGGAGCACGCGCTGCCGGACGCGCTGGTGGTGGACACGCAGATGCCGGACGGCCCCGTGCTGGACTGGGTGCGCCGCCTGCGGGAACAGCCGCGCACGCGCGAGCTGCCCGTGCTGGCCCTGGCCGGGCGCTCGCACGCGGGGGTGAAGGACGCGGGCACGGCGCTGCTGGTGGACTGGCTGCCCACGCCGGTGGACGAAACCCGGTTGCTGAAGACACTGCGTTACGCCATGCGCCAGCCGGGCCAGGCGCGCGTGCTGGTGGTGGATGACGACGCCACCACGCGCCGGGTGCTGTGCGCGCAGTTCGAACGGCTGGGCGCGCTGTGCATCGAAGCGGCGGACGGGGAGAGCGCGGTGGCGCTCGCGCGCGACACGCCCCCGGACCTCATCGTGCTGGACGTGGGGCTGCCGCGGCTGGACGGCTTCGAGGTGGTGGACATCCTGCGCCAGGGCAAGGGCCGCGCCACGCCGCTCATCGTCTTCACCGGCCGCGAGCTGTCGCGCACCGACCAGCGCCAGCTCACCCTGGGCATCACCCGGCACCTGACGAAGGCCCGCGCTTCCGAAGAAGAGCTGCTGGCCTCCGTGCGGGAGCTGCTCAACGGACTGCTGGCCCGCCGTGACGCCGCGGCCGAGCCCCGAAAGGCGCTGCCATGAGCCCCGCGCGCAATCACAAGACGCTCCTCTTCCTGGAGGACGACCGCGACCTCCAGGCCCTGGTCTGCACCTTCCTGCGGGACCGGGGCTACCAGGTGACCCCCGCGCGCACCGCCGCCGAGGCGCGCGAGGTGCTCCAATCCAAGCCGGTGGACGCCGCCATCGTGGACGGCCTGCTGCCGGGCATGACGGGCGCGGACTTCATCCGGGAGCTGCGCAAGACGAAGCCGGACCTGCCGGTGCTCTTCGCGTCCGCCTTCTGGAAGGACCTGAAGAGCCATGAGCTGCTCACGCGCCAGCTGGGCGTGGCGCGCGTGGTGCACAAGCCCTACCGGCCGGAGGAGCTGGCGGTGTGGCTGGAGCAGCTCTTCGCGGTGGCACGGCCGCCCCCTCCGCGGGAGTCCCTGGACGAGGAGGACGCGGAGCCTGTGGATGACTTCGCGGCCAGCCTGGCCCTCCTGAGCGCGGACTACGGCGCGAAGCTGCCGGAGCGGCTGGCCACGCTCCAGGCCCTGCTCGGCAAGGGACGCCACGGCGACGCGGCGGCCATGGAGGAGGCCTACAGCGTCGTGCACAAGCTGCACGGCACCGCGGGCAGCTACGGCTTCCGCGACGTGAGCATCACGGCGGGCGCGCTGGAGGACGTGCTCCGTCCGGTGAAGACCGGGGGCACGCTGGACTGGGCCCGGGTGGACGCGGGCTTCCGCGCGCTGGAGGACCGGGTGTCGCTGCCGGTCCTCGCCCCGGAGCCGGAGCCGGAGGAGGCCGTCGTCGCCGCCATGGGCACGCTGCTCGTGGTGGACGAGGACGCGGCCGTGCTCGCGGACGCGCGCCGGATGGGCGAGCGCGAAGGCGTGCGCGTGGTGACGGCCGCCACGCCCCAGGAGGCCTGCGCCGCAGTGGAGCGGCAGTGGGTGGACGGGGCGCTCCTGCACATGGGCGAGGCGGGGCTCGCCACCGCGAGCGCGCTCCGCGCGATGGAGGGCCACCAGTCCCTGCCCCTGGCCTTCTCCAGCACGAGCGGAGTCCTGCAGGAGCGCGTGAACGCGGCGCACGCGGGCGCGTCGCTGTTCCTGCCCCGGCCCTTCACCCAGCAGGACTTCGCCACCGCGGCGGAGCGGCTGGTGGCCACGCGCCGGCTGGAGCGTGCGAAGGTGATGGTGGTGGATGACGACCCGGAGGCGGTGCGCGCCCTCTCCCAGGCGCTGGTGAGCGACGCCGTGGAGGTCGTGGGGCTGGAGAACGCCTACGGCCTCTTGGACGCGCTCGCGCAGCACCGCCCGGACCTGCTGCTCCTGGACGTGCAGATGCCCGGGCCCAGCGGGTTTGATTTGTGCCGCATCCTGCGCCTGGCGCCGGAGTGGCAGGAGCTGCCCATCCTGCTCATCACCGCGCAGGTGGGGCTGGAGTTCCGGCTGGCCGCGTTCCAGGCCGGCGCGGACGACTACCTGGCCAAGCCCGTGCTGAAGGAGGAGCTGCGCGCCCGCGTGCACGCGCGGCTGGAGCGGGCGCGGCTGTCGCGCGAGCGCACGGAGCGAGACGCGCTCACCGGCCTGATGCTGCGCCGTCCCTTCGTGGAGGCGGTGGGCACGCGGCTGTCGGAGGCGCGCCGGAGCGACAAGCCGCTGGCGCTGTGCTTCCTGGACGTGGACCACTTCAAGAAGGTGAACGACCAGCACGGCCACCTCGCGGGGGACCGCGTGCTGATGCGGCTGGGACGGCTGTTGGGGGCGCGCTTCCGCCGTGAGGACCTGCGCGCCCGCTGGGGCGGCGAGGAGTTCGTCGTCGCGCTGCTGGGCGAGACGCCGGAGAGCGCGAAGGAGATCCTCTCCCGCACGGCGGAGGAGCTGTCCGCGATGACCTTCGAAGGCGATACGGGAGACACCTTCCACGTCACCTTCAGCGCGGGGCTCGCGGTGGCGCCGGGTGACGGCACCACCCTGGACGAGCTGCTGCGCGTCGCCGACGCCCGGCTCTACCGGGCGAAGGAGAACGGCCGCAATCGCATCGAAGCGGAGTGACGCCCGCGCGTCACGGCTCCGCCAGCACCAGCAGCCCGCGCGACAGGTCCACGACGTACACGTGCCCGTCGCCCGGCACGCGGATGCCGATGGCTCCCTGGTAGAGGCTGTCGGTGCTGCGCGGGTGCGCTTCCTGGAAGGAGTCGAAGGCGGCGATCTCCTTCGGCTGCTCGGGCCGGGACACGTCGAAGACGCGCACGCCCTCGTGGTACCAGGCCACGTAGAGCCGCGTGCCCACCAGCACCATGTTGTGGATGGACGTCTGCGGGCGCTTCTTCACCTCGCCGATGAGGCGGATCTTCGCCGGGTCGGTGACGTCCAGCACGCGCAGGTGCGCGCCGAAGCGCTCGCCGCCCTCGAAGGCGATGGTGCGCCCGTTGATGGTGCCCACCGCGTTCGCGTGGCTGTACTGGCCGTCGAAGGCATACCTGCCCAGCACGGGTGTCTCGTCCGGGCGGGTGACGTCCATGACGACGTAGCCGGTGCGCGTGTGGTTGACGTAGAGCCGGTCCTGGTAGGCGAACGCGTCGTGCGGGTAGCTGACGCCCGCCTCTCGCGGCACGGAGATGCGGCTGAGCAGCTGGGGCTCCAGCGGCGAGGCCACGTCGAACAGCAGCGTCTCCCCGTTGGGGGACGGGGACATGGCGTACAGCCGGTCGCCGTCCACGAACACGGTGTGCACGTCGATGGCGCCGCCGGGCAGCGCGCGCACGTACTGGGGGCTGGCCGGGTTGGAGATGTCGTAGACGATGACGCCGGAGTCGGCGCTGGCGACGTAGAGCGCGTCGCCCTTGGCCCAGACGCCGTTCCAGTAGTTGTCATTGGGCAGGCTCACGCGGGTGACGAGCGTGGGGTGGGCCGGGTCCGCCACGTTGAAGACGTTCAGGCCTCCGGCCTCCTTCGTGCCCCGCGGCAGGGACACCACGTAGGCGTGGCCCTTGGTGACATAGACGTCCACGGGGTCTCCCTCCGGGATGGCGGACTCGGAGACGAGGCGCATGTCCCTGGCGCCGGTGGACTCTTCCTGGTTCAGGTTCATCCGCTGGGCGTGGAAGGTGCCGGAGTAGTCCGGCACGCCGTCGGTGCAGCGCACGAAGCAGCCGGTGATGTGGCCGGGCGCCGGCACGCGGCAGCCCGCGAGCGCGTACCGCTGCAACCGGAGCTGGGAGTTCATGATCTCCCCGGTGATGAAGAACCCCTGGGGGCCCACCTCGTTGCGCACCAGGGGGTCGCCCAGGAAGCTGGGGGTGGTGTCCAGGCGGAAGCCCGTGCCGAACGCGCTCGTGGCGTTGTAGCGGAAGATGGCCTGGTAGACGCCGGAGGGCTCCAGGGCACCCACCGCCTTCAGGTCACAGCCGGTCAGTTTGAAGCTGGCCGGGTCGGAGCAGTTCGCGCTCGGCTTCGCGTAGCTCGCGTCCATGCAGGGCTCGTTGGGGACCACGTCGATGTAGTCGGTGCGCTCGACGGGGGGCTTCGGAGCCGGCTCCGACGGCCCCGGTACGGAGTCATTGTGGCTACAGCCGGACAGGGACAGGGCGCAGGCGAACAGGCCCGTGCCCAGAATGCGAAGGGAAGACGTCATGGGATGGAGGCTCCTGCGCGGAAGCTTCGCGGTCCACGGCCGACTCGAAGCGCGCGGGAAGTCTAGCGCACGGCCCGAAGCGGATGCGCGAGCCCCCCAGCGGCGCTAGAAGCCCGCCATGCACCCACGCCGCCCGGACATCGAAGCCGCGCTCACGGACCTGCGCACCCGCTTCCCCGGGGGGAAGGTGGTGGACCACTGGAGCAGTGAGCCTCCCTGGCCCACGCCGGAGCAGCAGCGCCTGAGGGACGCATGGCTCGACAGCATGGCGGAGGCGCTGACGCAGCAGGACTTCGTGCCCATCTCCATCCCCGAGGCGCGGATCACCTCGTGACCGGGGACCTGGAAGTGGACCTGCTGGTGCCGTCCGGCTCGGATGGCTCGCTGGCCGTTGGCGGGGAGGTCCGTGCCCGCCTGCGGCTGGAGAGCTCCACGGCCGATGAGGAGGCGCGGCGCTGGCTGGAGCCACTGCCGTCCAACAAGGTCCTCGATAACTTCTGGGCGCTGTGCCGGGAGGTGGGCAGCGGCCGGACGAAGGTGCGGCCCCCTCCGTAGGGGCCGGATAGGCTCGCGCACGTCATGGCCCTCACGCGTCTGGACATCGCAGGCTACCGCTCCGTGCGTCAGCTCCACCTGGAGCTGGGGCCGGTGACCGTGGTGGTGGGGCCCAACGGCAGCGGCAAGACGAACCTGTACCGAGCGCTGTACCTGCTCGCGGCGGCGGCGGAAGGCCGGCTCGCGCGCACGCTGGCGGACGAGGGCGGCACCCCGAGCGTGATGTGGGCAGGCCCCCGCGACGCCAAGAAGCCGGTGCGGCTGCGCGTGACGGTGGACCTGGACGACCTCACCTACGAGCTGCAATGCGGCCTGGTGCCCGGGCCTCCGCCCCCGACGATGTTCACCCTGGATCCGGAGGTGAAGGAGGAGCACCTCTGGGCGCACTCCGGAGGCCGGCGTCTGGTGTTGATGGAGCGCAAGGACCGCACGGCCTTCATCCGCGACGCGGACGGCAAGCGCATCACGTTCCCCACGGAGCTGTGGGGTGCGGAGTCGGTGATGGATCAGCTCGCCGAACCGCACCGCTTCCCCAGACTGGGCGAGGTCCAGCGCACGCTGAGCGCGTGGCGCTTCTACCACCACTTCCGCACGGACCCGGACGCGCTGCCCCGGCACCCGCAGGTGGGCGTGCGCACGCCGGTGCTCGCGTCGGACGGGCGCGACCTCGCGGCGGCGCTCCAGACCATCTGGGAGATTGGCGACGAGCGCGCCCTGGAGCAGGGCATCGACGACGCCTTCCCCGGAGCGAGACTGGAGATTCGAGCGGAGAACGGCCGCTTCAGCCTCTTCCTGCACATGCCCGGCCTGTCGAGGCCCATGTCCGCGCCGGAGCTGTCGGACGGAACGCTGCGCTACCTGTGCCTGCTGGCGGCGCTGCTCAGTCCCAGGCCGCCGCCGTTCCTCGCGCTGAACGAACCGGAGACCAGCCTGCACCCGGACCTGCTGGAGCCGCTGGGCCGGCTCATCGTGCGCGCCTCCGAATACAGCCAGGTCTGGGTGACGACGCACGCGGAGGCCCTGGCGCGAGTCATCGCGGACAAGACGGGCACCTCGCCCGTGCACCTGGAGAAGCAGCTGGGCGCGACGACGGTGAAGCGGAACTGGAACGACGAATGACCCCCGGCCTCTACCTCACGCACAAGCCCGTGGGCGCCACCAGCTTCACCACCGTCCGAGCCTTCCAGGAGGAAGCGCAGGCGACGAGGCCCGGCCGCCGCACGGCGCTGGTCCACGGCGGCACGTTGGATCCGTTCGCGGAAGGGCTGCTGCTGATGCTGGTGGGCCCGGCCACCCACCTCTTCGAACACCTGCACGCGGCGCCCAAGGTCTACGAGGCCCGCGTGGAGTGGGGCACGGAGACGGACACCGGAGACCTGCACGGCCGCCCCGTGCACCAGGGAGACGCGACCGCGCTCACCCCCGAGCGCCTTGATGAAGCACTGCGCCCGTTCCTCGGCTGGACTGAACAGGTGCCCCCCGCCACCAGCGCGAAGAAGCTCGGCGGAGAGCCCGCCTACCGCAAGGCCCACCGGGGCGAAGCCGTGGACCTGCCTCCCTCGCGCGTGTATCTGCACACCGCGCGCTGGCTGTCGCACGACCTGCCCAAAGCCAGCATGTTGGAGCTCACCTGCCGGGGCGGCTACTACGTCCGCTCGCTGGCCCGGGACCTGGGACGCGCACTCGGCTGCGGCGCGCACCTCTCCGCGCTGAAGCGCACGGCCATCGGTCCGTGGAAGGACCCCGGCCCCGGCGCTCGCATCGAACGGCACGGCCGCGACCTGCTCCCCTGGACGCATTCGCGAGCGCTCACGGACCAGGACGTGGGCGCCCTGCGCCAGGGCCAGTCCATCGCCGCCACGCCGCTCCAGCCCCCGGACTGGCGCCTGCCCCCGGGCTACCCGGAGCCCCCGGGCCCGGTGCGGGGCTTCCATCAGGGGAAGCTGACCTTCCTGCTCACCCCCAGGGACGGAGCCCTCTGGCCCGAGACAGAGCTGCGCGGCGGCGTCTAACCCCCTTCAGGGAAGTTGGGTAAGGGACCGGCGGTTGCTCCATGGAGGGGGCGCTTCCATGGCGTGGCAGCCGAGGCATTGGACGGCCCAGCAACTGGAGGAGCGGCGGCTTGCGGCCGGACG
>NZ_RAVY01000120.1:0-31059 GCF_003611625.1 Corallococcus sp. CA054B | reverse complement strand
GGCCCCGGCCCAGGGCGCGCTTCTGGGTGTCTGCGTTCTTCTGCACGGCGGTTGGGAACTCCCCGCGCCGGAGTGGGACCGGCGCGCATGGGCCTTGGGTGCTTCACGGCGAACCGGGCACCCGGTCCCACCATTCACTTCTCTCTATTAAGGAGGCGACCGGTCAGGCGACCCGGCGCTTGGACGGCTTGGGGGAGTCCCGGCGCATCAGCTCGCGGCCCAGGGCCAGGTAGCTCTCGCAGCCCTTGGACTTGATGTCATAGAGGATGATCGGCTTGCCGAAGGACGGGCACTCGGACAGGCGCACGTTGCGCGGCACGACGGCCTGGAAGACCTGGTCCTTGAAGTAGCCGCGCACCTCGTCCACGACCTGGTGGGCGATGTTCGCGCGCGCGTCGAACATGGTGAGGAGGATGCCCTCCATCTTCAGCGAGGGGTTGAGCCCCTGCTTGACCAGGTCGATGGTGTGCGTGAGCTGGGAGAGGCCCTCCAGCGCGTAGTACTCGCACTGGAGCGGGATGAGGACGGAGTCCGCGGTCACCAGCGCGTTGAGCGTGAGCAGGCCGAGCGAGGGCGGACAGTCGATGATGATGTAGTCGTACTTGTCCTTGAGCGGCAGCAGGGCTTCGCGCAGGCGGAACTCGCGGCGCTCCTGGTTGACGAGTTCGACCTCCGCGCCGGTGAGGTCGGGCGTGGCGGGGATGACCTGGAGGAAGCGCAGCTCGGTGGGGTGGATGAGCTCCGAAGCGGGGCGGCCGCCGAGGAGTGCGTCGTAGACGGTGCCGGTGAGGTTCTCGCGCTTGAGGCCCAGGCCGCTGCCGGCGTTGCCCTGGGGGTCCATGTCCACCAGCAGGGTGCGGCGCTCCGCGGAGGCGAGGCTCGCTGCAAGGTTGATGGCGGTGGTGGTCTTTCCCACGCCGCCCTTCTGGTTGGAGATGCAGATGATACGACCCACGTGGCCCATCCTCTCTCGCCCCGGCTGACGCCAGAGCCCCGCCCGCGGTTCGCGCGGACGTGCGCGCGAATCGGGGCCTGATCAGGCAGCTAGCACGGGGTTCGAGGACGGATCAATTTCCCATCCAAGGTGGGACGAGAGCCCTGCCCGGCCCCTCGCTCTGGGGCCCGTGGATGGCCGTGAGCGGTGGGAATTCGCGCGGCTGAGGGTGGCTGCGAGTGCCTGCTCGGCTGCTTTCCGGGTGGCGATTCCGTGCGGGGCGGAAGGGTGTTGGGTTTTTCAGGGGGTCCGCGCGCGGTGGGTTCGTGGCGGCGGCTTCACGCCGTTCGCGGGTTCGAAGTTTCACGTGGAACCGGTTCGGCTTCGTGGGTCCGTGCGGCGGGTGGATTTCGCGCGAGCCGGTTCAGGGACGCGGTCGGCGCGTTGGGTTTGGGCGTCCGGTTCGGGTCCGCGTTCAGCCGCGGCGGAGTTGGAGCCGGTTTGGGGATGACGTGGCCACGTGAGTCCGCGCGCCGGTCCGGCGACTTCGGGTCGTGGGTTCTGGATTCGCGGTGCCGTGGACGCAACGCGAGCACGCCGTTGAACCAGCGTGGCCTTTCGCGCGGGCGGAGGCGTTTCAACCATCCGAGGTGAGGGCCTCCGCGTGACGTCCACTTCCGCGGGCCCACTGAAGCGCCGACCGGATGCGCGTCCGTGTCCCGTTCAGGGACGGGACTGCGTGAACGGCGCACGGTTCGCAGTGCGCGCCGGATGGCTTCCAGTTCGACGCGCCAACCGGATGCGAAGTTCCGCCGAGCACGTGCGCGGAGCTGAGCCACCGTGCGTGGTGCCGTCATTTCATGCCGGCCGCGCCGGTCGTTTCACGTGGAACGCGTGTCGGCGCCAGCTGCTCCGCCATGTCGGCTCGGGTTCGCGAGCTGGCGGTTCATGGGGCGCACCACAAGGCACGGCGTCCAGCATCGGTCCGGTATGCGCGCGGACCGTGGATGCGATGCCTGGATTCGTGGCGTCGGACGGGCCGATACGGGCACCGGGTTTCCACCGTGAACCGTCATGACCGGCACCACAGCTTCGGACCCAGAGCCGCGCTTGATGGGGAACGCGTCACGCGATGCGAGTCCGCGCCTCATGACATGTGACGAGGCACCGGGTTCCCGTCCGCGCGCCCATCAGGTGGATGCGGTGGCCTCAGCCATGGCGACCGGCGGTTCCACGTGGAACTCGCGCCATGCCGCTGCGAGCACCGCGCCTCCTGTGCTTTTCGCGGACCTCGCCAACTGAAGCCGCGCATGTCAGGCGTTCCCGTGGACGCATCCGTTGGCGCGAGCAGCGCGATGCGAGGGGACGGACTGGGCAGGCCCCGCGCACCGCAGGCGGCGCATCGAAGGTGAGCCGGTTCACGCGGTCGGCGCTTCGCGGATACGAGCCGCGATGCGCACGGACTGGGCACTTCCCACGAACCCGGTTCACCGCAGGCGGCACATCGAAGCTGAGCTGGTCACGCGACCGGCGTCCCGCGGATGCGCACCGCGATGTGAAAGGACGGTCCGCCACTTCTCGCGAACCAGGTCCAACGCGGGCGGCGCAACGATGGTCAGCCGCGCGGCATGAGCGACCGTCACCGGATGCGAGCACCACCATGCGGAAGCACGGTCTGACTTTTCGGAACCGCGTCATTTGAAGGTCGTCCATCCAGGCCAGCCGTTCCACGTGGAACACGCCCGAGGCCGAGCACCGCTGTGCTGAGGAACGTCCGGCGCGTTTCGCGGACCACCCCAACGACGGGTCGCCCGTTCCACGTGGAACACGCGTGAGAGCACGAGCCTCGCCATGTGGAGAACTGGTCCGGCGTTCTCGCGGACCGCGCCCACCCACGACCTCTCCTTCGTGCCGTGCGTTCCACGTGGAACACGTGCGACCGTCCGAGCCTCTCCATGCGGCGAACCGGTCCGACGCTTTTCGCGAACCCCGCCAACCCAAGGCCGCGCATCCGCCGGCACGTTCCACGTGGAACAAGCTCACGCGACGGCGAGCACGCGATGCGGAGCGCGGCATCCCGCGCGGATCCCATCAGCCCGAGTCCGTGCTTCAGCACCGCTGCTTCAGGCGAACCACGCCATGCCATTTCGAACGGGCGGCGCGAAAGAAGCCCGGCCTCCGGCATGGCCAGCACCCGTTCCAAGCCATGGCCCAACGCAGGCCGTTCCACGTGGAACACGGTCACGCCATCACTGGCACGTGCGGCGAGCATCGGCCCAACATCTGACGTGACCTCTTCCGCGAAGAGACATCCACGCTTCCGCGAACACGGGCAGGTGGAAGCACGGGCCAGAAGCCGCGTGGTCAGACCATGCCCAGTCAGTGGATCCACGGGGACGTTCCACGTGGAACACGCCCACGCTTCCACGAACACGCGCAGATGAGGACCGGTCCCGCGCTGTCCATGGACCACGGCACCGCGAAGCGATGGATCCACCGGACGTTCCACGTGGAACACGCCGTCACCTCCATCAACTGCATCAAGCGCTGAACCCGCGGTGCTCGTTGCGCGGGATGCTCGCTTCAAGCGCCGCATCCATGCATGGACGTTCCACGTGGAACACGTCATCGAAGCCGCGAAGAGGAAGTGCCTGAACCACTTCAGGCACGCGCGATTCGAGCCGTGGTTGGGGAAGGAGCAGCCAGCCTGAGGCTCCCTTTCATCCACTGCGATTCGCCTTCGCCATCCATGAACCGCCGCATGGATGCCTGTCCGGATCCGTTACCCGATGGCCCACGAACCGCTGTGATGCGTGCCTGATGCGGAGCCGCTCATGCGGCCTCTTCTTCATCCCCCAACAGCACATCCGATGTGCTGTCCCTCACGCTGACGGCCGCAGTCCGGGCAACCGGGTGAGCCCCTTCTCGGAGCGTGTTCCACGTGGAACATGCGAAGCCGCATGAGCGCTGGCTCCCCTCCCCTTCGCCCCATCAAGCGCTCCAGGTCAGCCACGGTTCAGCGCCACGGCGACCAACTCCGCACCGCTTCAACGCTTGTTTCTCGGCGCCTCCACACGCGGACCGGAGGCCGGTCGTGTTCCACGTGGAACACCGGTCGTGCACTCAGCCCGTGCTTCCACTGCTTCGTCCTTTTCAGCGAGGCCCATCACGCACCGGATCCGGTGGGCGGCAGCTCATGCTTCGAAGCCCCGCGCATGCGCATGCCTCGGTTCGAATTGGCGGCGTGATGCGAATCCATCTGCATGTCCGTGCGCGGACAACGGCGTGAGTCCGGTCCTTCGTGCACGGGCCTTCACGCGACATCTCGTGGTGCTCAGCCAGAACTCGGACTCATCCCCTTCCGGGTCCATCCGCCGGCCCATCAGGCAGCACGTGTTCCACGTGGAACACGGAGCCGCAGGTCCCGCGAACGCATCCGGGCGACTCCGCCTTGGACGTTCCACGTGGAACAAGGAGCGTCCCAACGTTGGAGCAGGGGAACCGGCCCGCGTGTGCTTTCGCGTTGAGGCTTCGGACCTGCGTTTCATCCGCCTGGCGGTCCGTGGCTCAGACCAGTGCCGCGCCTCACCGTGACGGTCCCTGACTCCGCTTCATCACGCGGCTGAACTCGCGCACGTGTTCCACGTGGAACGCGGAGCCTCAGGTCCCGCGAACGCATCCGGGCGACTTCGCCTTGGACGTTCCACGTGGAACACGCACCGCCGTGCTTCACCGTTCAGCGCGACCAGGCGCCTTGCTGAAGCACGACGCGGTAGCCGTCCGGATCCTCGAAGGTCCTTCCGTTCGCATCCCAGTACGGATTGCGTGACGGCACCGGCGCGAAGCCCGCGGCCTCCATGCGGTGGACTCGCTCCGCCCATGCTTCCGGGTCCGGCACGTAGAACACCAGGAGGTGGTCCTCGGACGGAGCTCGCGGTGCTTCGTGTCCGCGCTCCACCGTGAACTCCAGGTGGTACGGCGCGCCCGCATGTCCGAGCATCACGCCGTCGAACCCCGCGTGGTCCTCGAATCCTCCGAGCACCTCGAAGCCCAACCCGTCCCGGTAGAAGCGCACCACCGCGTCCAGGTTCCGTGTCGGCCTCGCGACCCGCAGCTTCACCGCGTCCATGCGCTGCCCTCCCCTTCCCGGATCCGCATCCGGGTGGTGCCACACATAGGATGAATTGACGCTCTTTTCGCGCGGACCGCGGGCCTGCACCTTGTGCCCATGACCACGAAACAGCAGCCCCTGAACTCCGGCTTCGGCGCGACCACCACCGCACGCGAGGCCCTGGGCAACACCCGGCTCGATGGCACCGTCGCCATCGTGACCGGCGGCTACGCGGGCATCGGATTGGAGACCACCCGCACGCTCCATGCCGCGGGTGCCACCGTCATCGTCCCCGCGCGAACTCCCGACAAGGCGCGCGCCGCGCTCGCTGGATTGGAGCGCGTGGAGTTGGAGCCGTTGGACCTCATCGACCCGGCGTCCATCGATGCGTTCGCTTCGCGCTTCATCGCGTCCGGCCGGCCGCTGCACCTGCTCATCAACAACGCGGGCATCATGGCCTCGCCGCTCACCCGCGACGCGCGCGGGTTCGAGTCCCAATTCGCCACCAACCACCTGGGCCACTTCCAGCTCACCGCCCGGCTCTGGCCCGCGCTGAAGCAGGCGAACGGCGCGCGCGTGGTGTGCCTGTCATCGCGCGGCCACTTCTTCGCCGACGTCGACTTCGAGGACCCCTTCTTCCAGAAGCGCCCCTACGACAAGTGGGTCGCCTACGGGCAGTCGAAGACCGCGAACATCCTCTTCGCTGTCGGACTGGATGCGCGCGGTGAAGCCCATGGCGTGCGCGCGTTCGCCGTCCACCCCGGCGGCATCCTCACGGAGCTGGTCCGGTCCATGTCCGAGGAGGAGGTCCGCGCCTCCATCGAGAACTCCAACAAGGTCGAACCGCTGAAGACGCCGGAACAGGGCGCCGCGACCACGGTCTGGTGCGCGACGAGTCCCCAGCTCGCGGGCAAGGGCGGCGTGTACTGCGAGAACGTAGACATCGCCGTGATGGCGCCGCCCGACGCCACCATCCGGCGCGGCGTGAAGGACTGGGCCGTGGATCCGAAGCGGGCCGACCGGTTGTGGTCCGCGAGCGAGGCGTGGACCGGCGTTCGCTTCAACCCGTGATGATCAGCCCGCGGATGCGCAGGTGCTACGTCCGCGGGAACAGCGCCCGCGTGCGCTCCAGGTGGGGACCGGGATGCGGCGCATAGAAGGACACGCGCAGCTCCCGTCCATCGGGTTCCGAGTACGTGAGCGTGACGTTCTCGAACTCGATGGGCCCCAGCTCCGGGAGGATGAGCACCTTCAACAGGGATGGGGTCTCCACCACGTCGTGCTCATGCCAGAGGCGCGCGAACTCCGGGCTCGCGGCCTGGAGCTTCTCCGCCAGCGCGAAGAGGTGCAGCCGTTCCGTCGGCGTCAGGCGGAGCGCGACCACCAGGCGCTCCAGCAGTGGTTCGGAGACGTGGATGTCCCTCCCCTGCTCCAGCCACGTGTACCAACTGACGCCCACGTCAGCGAGCCGCGCCAGTTCCTCGCGGCGAAGGCCCGGCGTACGACGCCGCGAACCCGCGGGAAGTCCCACGTCCTCCGGACGCAATCGCTCACGGCGGCTGCGAAGGAAGTGCGCGAGCTCGACGCGCCCGGAGCTGCGGGAGGTGTCCGTCACGCGGCGGCGCGTTACCGCGTGAGGCATCGGCACCGTGGGTTCCACGCGTCGCCTGCGAACGCTCGTGAGGCGCCCTCCCCTCCCGACGTATGGGCTCGCGCTGGACCACGCCGTCGCGCTCCATGCGTGACAACAGCTCCGCCATCGCCGGCTGCTCCACCCGCGCCCACTTCACCTCGACTGAGTGTCCCAACCCCGGGAGCCCTTTGGGTTGCATGGGGCCTCATCCCAATTTACATAGCAGGCTATGAATATCACAAAGACAGTGGGAATCATCGGGGGTGGTCCGGGCGGGCTGACGTTGGCGCGGATCCTGGAGACACGGGGCATCGCGGCCACGGTGTTCGAGCTGGATGCGCACCCGCTCGCCCGTCCCCAGGGAGGTTCGCTGGACCTGCACGGCGACTCCGGGCTGCGCGCGCTTCGCGAGGCCGGACTGGAGGCGGAGTTCAAGGCCGTTGCCCGGTACGACGACCAGGGCGACGCCATCTATGACGCGCAGGGGACGCTCCACTTCCAGCACAACGAGGCGAGCGACGGCGACCGGCCAGAGATTGACCGCACTCAGCTGCGCTCACTGCTGCTGGACAGCCTCCCCGCGGAACGGATCCGCTGGGGAAGCAAGGTGTCCGCCGTGGAGCCACTCTCTGACGGGCGTTACCGCGTCGTGAGCCCGGCGGGCACGCTCGGCGAGTTCGACCTGGTGGTCGGCGCGGATGGTGCGTGGTCGCGGATCCGCCCGCTCGTGTCCTCGGCGACGCCAGCCTTCACGGGCGTGCTCTTCATCGAGCTGCAAATCGACGACGTGGACACGCGGCATCCGGAGGTCGCGAAGCTGCTCCCGTGCGGGAAGATCTCCGTCGTTGGAAACAACCAGGGCCTCATCGCCCAGCGCAGCAGCCACGGCCACGTGCGCGCGTACTTCATGTTCCGGGTGTCCGAGGCACAGCTCCAGCAGGGGCTCGTGGACACGTCCTCCCCTCCTCGCGCTCGAGAGCAGCTCAAGGCGCTGCTCCCGGGGTGGGCTCCGTCCCTGCTCACGTTCATCGACGCGTGCAACGACACCATCGTCGCGCGCCCCATCGTCGCGCTGCCCGTGGGCCACCGGTGGACGCACCGGCCGGGCGTGACGCTGCTTGGGGACGCGGCCCACGTCATGCCGCCCTTCTCCGGCGAGGGCGTGAACATGGCGATGCTCGATGGGCTGGAGCTGGGGCTCGCTCTCGCGGCGGATGCCGACTGGAGCCGGGCCGTGAAGGGCTACGAGGCGGCCATGTTCGAGCGGGCCGCCTCCGCCGCCGCGGGCGCCATGCAGGGACTCGACTTCGTCTCCGAGCACGCGCTCGAGCACGTGCTGGAGCACTTCCGGGAGCTCCAGCAGGCCGGAGCCTGACCGCCCTCCCCTACTGCTTCGCGAACACCGCGACCTGACGCTCGGCACCGGAGAACGGGAGCCGGTACGACCGGGCGGACACCACGCGCAGGTTGCGCTCGGCCGCGCGCGCCTGGAGCTCCGCGTCCGTCTGCTGCTTGCCCAGCATCGCCACCACGCGTCCGCCCTCTTCGACATACGCGGGCGCCAGGTTCAGCCAGTCCGGCAGGTCCATGAACGCTCGCGCGATGAGCACCTGCGCGCGCGGAATCCCCTCCGTCTCCGGCTTCCCTTCCGCCCGAGCATGCAGCCCGCGCACGCCGACGAGGCCCAGGCTGGCGGCGGCGGCCTTGATGAACGCGATCTTCTTGCCGACCGTGTCCACCAGCGTCACGCCCATCTCCGGCAGCTCCAGCTTGAGCGGCAGTCCGGGGAAGCCCGCGCCCGCGCCCAGGTCCAGCAGCGACGTCGCGCCCCTCACCTCCGGCAGCACCGCCAGCGAGTCCAGGAAGTGCTTCTCCAGCACCTCCTCCGGCGCGGTGATGGCCGTGAGGTTCACCTTCGCGTTCCACTTCAGGAGCTCCGCCATCAGCCGCTGGAGCTTGGGGCCCACGTCCGGCCCCACGGTGATTCCCAACGCACTGCATCCGGATGCCAGCTGATCTGCGAACCGCGCGTTATCCACAACACCTCCACCCCGAAGGGCCCTTCAAGTCCTTGGAATCACTCAGGAGAATTTCATCCCCAGAAATATCCACACGTTATCCACAGCCCTGTTCCTGATCACTTGACGGCCCCTGCCCCCGCTTGAGCGCGACCAGGAGCAGGGACACCGCGGCGGGCGTCAGGCCCGGAATCCGCCGGGCCTGCCCCACCGTCCCGGGCCGGTGCGCGGACAACTTCTCCACCGCCTCCGTACCCAGACCCCGCACGTCCGTGAAGCGGAACGTGTCCGGGATGCGCCAGCGGTCGGACGCCTCCGCCTCGCGCGCCGCGGCCCGGGCGGCCTGGGCGATGTAGCCCTCGTACTTCACCTCCACCTCCACCTCCTCCGCGACGTCGGGGGTGAGGGCCGGGAAGTCCTCGCGCTCTTGAGCCAGCTGCGCGTACGTCACCTCCGGGCGCTTGAGTCGCAGGGCCAGGCCGGTGCGCTTGAGCCGCGCGACCTCCGCCGTCACCGCGTGGGCTCGAGCCTCCGCGCGCTCCAAGGCCTCCTTTGGCAACAGCCCCACGCGATGCCCGTGCCGCGCGAGCCGCAGGTCCGCGTTGCCCTCGCGCAGCTTGAGCCGGTGTTCGGAGCGGCTGGTGAACATGCGGAACGGTTCATCCACGCCCTTCGTCACCAGGTCATCCACGAGCACCGCGCCGTGCGCCTCATCGCGGCCCACGACGAGCGCCGGTTCGCCCTTCACCTGGAGCGCCGCCTGGATGCCGGCCCACAGGCCCTGGAAGGCGGCCTCCTCGTAGCCGGAGGTGCCGTTGAGCTGGCCCGCGAAGAACAGGCCCGCGACGGCCTTCGTCTCCAGCGTGGGGTGCAGCTGCGTGGGGGGCGCGTAGTCGTACTCCACCGCGTAGCCGTAGCGGACCACCTCCACGCGGGACAGGCCCGGGATGGTGCGCAGGAACTCCAGCTGCACGTCCGCGGGCATGCTGGTGGACAGGCCCGCCGGGTACACCAGCGGCGACGTGGGCCCCTCCGGTTCGAGGAACACCTGGTGCCGTTCGCGAGCGGCGAAGCGCACCACCTTGTCCTCCAGCGACGGGCAGTACCGGGGCCCTCGGCCCACGATGTCTCCCTGGAACAGCGGCGAGCGGTGCAGGTTGTCGCGCAGCAGCCGGTGCGTCGCCTCCGACGTCGCGGTGAGGCCGCACATCACGGAGGGCTGGCGCGGGAACGGCAGGCCCTGCTCCACCTGCGTGCGCCAGGACAACGGCCGCACGCCCACGTCTCCCGGCTGCGGCGTGACGGCATCCCAGTCGATGCTGTCCCGGGACAGGCGCGCGGGCGTGCCCGTCTTGAAGCGGCCCAGCGTGAAGCCGAGCGAATGCAGCGACTCCGACAGGCCGCGCGCGGCTTCGTCTCCCAGCCGGCCACCGACCTCCTTCTGCTCGCCCACGTGCATCAGCGCGCGAAGGAAGGTGCCGGTGGTGAGGAGCACCGCGCGGGCCACCACCTGCGTGCCGTCCCCCAGCACCACGCCCTTCACCCTCCCCTCTTCCGCGACGACGGCGGCCACTTCGCCCTCGCGCACGGTGAGGTTGGGTTGGGTGAAGAGCACGGCCTGCATGCCGGCGGCGTAGGCGTCGCGGTCGCAGAGGACGCGCGTGGCCTGCACGGCGGGGCCCTTGGAGGGATTGAGGATTTTGACGTGCGTGCCCGCGAGGTCCGCCGCGCGGCCCATCTGTCCGCCGAGCGCATCCAGCTCGCGCACCAGGTGGCCCTTGGCGGTGCCGCCCACGGCGGGGTTGCAGCTCATCACGGCGGCGCGCTCGCGCTTGAGCGTCACGCCCAGGGTGGACAGGCCCATGCGCGCGCACGCGAGCGCCGCCTCGCAGCCCGCGTGGCCCAGCCCCACCACGACGATGTCGTATCGGAGTTCCATCGCGTCCCGGGGGGTATCACGCCCCGGCGCGTCCGTGGCAAGCCGACCCTGGGGACACCGTCCACCCGGCTGGCTCCTCCCCTACCTGGGACGTGGCCCAAACACAGACATGGCCCGGCCAAGTTTGGGAGCACGCGAGGCGGGCAGTGGGAGGGGTAACAACGCCGCCCGCCTCGCGCGCACCAGTCATCGTGGATCCGTCAAGGACGCGCCTGACACACCGGTGGCGTCTCTGGCCCTTCGACGGCGATGGCATCCATGGAACCTTGCCCGCACGAGTCCCCCGGCCTCTCGTGCCTTCACATGGCGTCGCACACACGGGGGCCGGAAAGCTGCCCATGCGGTGAGGGCGCATGGGGGGCTCTCGGACTCGAACCAGCGAGGCCGGCGGACCCTCCGTGTGCGCGACGGGGAAGGGTATAGCGGGGGGGTCTGACATTCCCGGTTCCGGGCCCCGTTCCAGAGAGGGTCCGGAACCGCGCGGCGTCAGCGGGTGGGGAGGGGATTCGACCGGCTGGGGCAGTGCACGTTCTCCGGGCAGCGCCCGTCGGACTTCGGGATGCACGCGCCGCAGCACTCCATCTCGTCCGGGCGGCACGCCGGCACGCACGCGCCGCACTCCAACACGCCGCCGCAGCCGTCGTCCGCGGTGCCGCACTTCAGCCCCAGCGAGGCGCACGTCGCGCGCTGGCAGACGCAGCGGTCGTTCACGCAGGACTCATTGGGTTTGCACCCAGGGGTGCAGGTGCTGATGGGCCCCGTGGGCTCCTTCTTCGGCTCGGCGGGCACGGGCGGGGCCACGCAGCGGCCGTCGGTGCACGTGCCGGCCTGACAGTCGCCGCAGTCGATGAAGCCGCCACACCCGTCCGGCGTCCGGCCACAGGCCACCATCGCCTGCGAGCACGTGGCCGGCGCGCAGCCATCCAGCGCCACGTTGTCCCGCGACGCGCGCACGGAGCCACCGCTCGGCGTGCACGCGCCCCACAGTCCCAATGCCAGACACAGTCCGGCCCACCGGCCCAGGCTCCGCACCACTTCCATGTCATCCACTCCCCGGGCTCCCGGTCCGGGAGCCTTGAACGGCCCCATCATGCGCACGCCCGGGACGGATGTCCGGATGTTCAGAGCCATGCGACGGGGCAGGGGAGGGGAGGGCGCCTCAGCGCTGGATGAGCCCGCGAGCGCTCTCGATGCGCTGCGCGGCGGTCCGCGCGTCCTCCTGCTTGCGCGGCGTGGGCACATCCAGTCCGCGCTGCGCCGCGGGCCGGTTCTCGATAGCGGCCAGCCACCGCTGCACGCCCGGCAGCCCGTCCAGGGACACGCCCGCCCACTCGTGCGAGCGCACCCACGCCCAGTTCGCGATGTCCGCGATGCTGTAGTCCCCGGCCAGGTACTCGTGGTCCTTCAGCCGGCTCTCCAGCACCGTGTACAGGCGGCGCGTCTCGTTCTGGTACCGGTCGATGGCGGGCTGGAGCTTCTCCGGGAAGTAGCGGAAGAAGACGTTGGCCTGCCCCTGCATGGGGCCCACGCCGCCCATCTGGAACATCAGCCACTGGATGACTCGCGAGCGGCCCTTCGCATCCGAGGGCATCAGCTTGCCCGTCTTCTCCGCCAGGTAGATGAGGATGGCACCGGACTCGAAGACGGCGAAGTCGCCCTCCGCGCGGTCCACGATGGCGGGGATGCGGCCATTGGGGTTGATGGCCAGGAACGCGGGCTGCTTCTGCACGCCCGTGGAGATGTCCAGCGCGTGCACGGTGTACGGCAGCGCCAGCTCCTCCAGCGCCACGGAGACCTTGAAGCCGTTCGGCGTGCCCCACGTGTACAGGTCGATCATGTCACCCTCGCTTCGCGTGTGAAGAGGTGCGCTCGTCTAACGGCGGAAGCGCACCACGCGCACGTCGAAATCGGGGGCGTCCCCCAGGGCCTCGCGCATCAGCTCCAGCGCGCGGTCCTCGTCGAAGCTGCCAGAGCCCGCGCCGATGATGGGGAACGCCAGGGAGCGGAAGCCCTGCTCCTTCGCGCGCTCCAGCGCGTTTCGCACCGAGTCCTGGATGGACCGCGCGGACGCGCGCCAGAGCATGTTGATGCCCGCGACGTGGATGATGCCCTTGAAGGGCAGGCGCCCCGGCCCGGTCACCACCGCCGAGCCCAGCGGCATGGGCCCCACGCGCGCGACCTCACGGAATGGCGCCGTGCCACCCCGGCGCTTGATGGCCCCGGACACCCCCTGGGGCAAGAGCAACCACCAGGGGATGATGTTCCGGTTCCACGCGTTGACGATGGCGTCCACCGGCTGGTCCAGCAGGTCGCCTTCCACCAGTTGCACGGGCATGGGCGGACTCTAGCGCCCATGCCCAATGACAGACACGGCCTTACGGAGCCGCTGTCGCCTTGGCCGGAGCCGGCGCCTGCTGCTTGGAGGCGTTCGCGAAGTCACCCGCGCGCACGAAGGTCGCCTTGCTGAAGTCCACGTGCTTGGACAGGGCCTTCCGCACGTCCTCGGGGGTCAGCTTCTGGAGCTTCGCCTCCACGGCCGCGTCGAACGCGAGCGTGCGCCCCAGATACAGGCCGCCCACCAGCTGCTGCGCGAGATTGCTGTCCTGCGCGCGAGCGGACTGGCGGTACTCCAGGAGGCCCGCGCGCGCCTTGTCCAGCTCCTGCGGCGTGAAGCCCTTCTGCACGGCGCGGGTGACCTCGTCGCGCATGGCGGCCTCCAGCTTCTGGGCGTTCTGCGGCGCGTAGATGGCGTACGTGAGGAACCAGCCCACCGAGTCCAGCTCCTCGGCGGACACGCTGCTGCCCACGCCATAGGACAGGCCGTCCTGCTGGCGCACGCGCGTGGCCAGCCGCGAGTTGAGGAAGCCGCCGCCCAGCATGAAGTTGCCCATCATCACGCCGGGCCAGTCCGCGTCGTCGTCGCGCAGCTGGAGCAGCTGGCCCGCGAGGAAGTACGCATTGGCCTTGTCCGGCGTCTCCAGCACCACGGACTTCGAGGCCACGGCCTGGAACGTGCGAGGCACGCGCGCGTAGGGGGCAGGGCTCTTCCAGCCGTCGAGCAGGGTGCCCACGAGCGAGGTGATCTCCTTCGCGTCGAAGTCACCCACCACCGCGAGCTCCCCGCGCGAGGCGCCGTAGAACTGGCGGTGGAAGTCGCGCGCCTGCTCCAGCGTGACGGCCTTCGCGTCGGCCAGGCGCTCGTCCAGCGAGGAGATGTAGTACGGGTGGCCCTTGGGGTAGTGCCCGCTCAGCACGCGCCAGAACGCGATGCTGCCCTGGGGCTGCGGCTCGCTGCGCTGCGACTCCAGCGACGCCAGCCGCTCCTGCTTGAGGAGCGCGAACTCCTTCGCGTCGAAGGCGGGCTCGCGCAGCACCTCGGCCACCAGCTTGAGGACCTCCGGGAGGCTCGAGCGCGGGCACTCGATGGAGACGCTGGCGCCCATCGCGCCGCCGTCCACGCCCACGCGGGCCTTGAGCTTGTCGAGCGCGTCGTAGAGCTGCTGGCGGGTGTGCTTCTTCGTGCCGCGCATCAGCATGCCGCCGGCGTAGGAGGCGGCGGGCAGCTTGCCGTTCAAGGCCTCCGCGGTGCCCCAGCGCAGATCCAGCGCCAGGTTGACCATCTCCCCGCGCGTCTTCTTGGGGAGCAGCGCGTACTTCACGCCGTTGGCCAGCTCGCCGCGCTGCACGCGCGACTCGATGTTGGCGGGGGAGGGGTCGAAGGCCTCGCCCTGGGCGACGGCGGCCTTGCCCTGGTAGCCGTCCACCATCTTCGCCACGTCCACCGGGGACGGCAGCTCCGAGCGGTCCGGCTTGGGCGTGGGCACGAAGGTGCCCAGGGTGCGGTTGGAGCTCTTGAGGTACGCGGCGGCCACGCGGGTGACGTCCGCGGGCGTGACGGCCTCGATGCGGTCGCGGTGCAGGAAGAGCAGGCGCCAGTCGCCCACGGCGGCCCACTCGGACAGGAGGATGGCGGCGCGCTCGGAGTCGTTGATCAAGAGCTCCGTCTGCTTCGCGAGGGCCGTCTTCGCGCGGCTCACCTCCTCGTCGGTGAAGGGCGTGCGGGAGGCCTCCTCCACGGTCTTGATCAGCGCTTCACGCACGGGAGGCAGGGGCTGATCCTGGCGGGCCTCGGCCCTGAAGGCGATGACGCCCGGGTCGCGCAGCTGGAAGTTGAACGCGCTCGCGCGCGAGGCCTTCTTCGTCTCCACGAGCGCCTTGTAGAGGCGGCCGGAAGGCACGTCGCCCAGCACCTGGGTGAGCACGTCGATGGCGGCGAAGTCGGGGTGGGCGCCCTCGGGCACGTGGTAGACGCTGGAGAGCAGCTGGTTGTCGCCCACGCGGCGCAGCGTGATTTCGCGCTCACCGTCCTGGGTGGGCTCCTGGGTGTACGTGAGGGGCACCGGATCCGCGGGCTTCTGGAGCTTGCCGAAGGTGGACTGCACGAGCGACAGGGCCTTCTCCGGCTGGAAGCGGCCGGCGATGACGAGCGTCGCGTTGTCGGGGCGGTAGTAGCGCCGGTAGAAGGCCTGGAGCCGGTCGATGGGTACGTTCTCCAGGTCCGCCTTCGCGCCGATGGTGGCCTTGCCGTAGTTGTGCCAGCGGTACGCGGCGCTCATGGTGCGCTTGAAGAGGATGCCGCGCGGGTCGTTCTCGCCGGACTCGAACTCGTTGCGGACCACGGTCATCTCGCTGTCGAGGTCCTTCTTCGCGATGAAGCTGTTGACCATGCGGTCCGCCTCGAAGGCGAGCGCCCAGGACAGGTTGTCGTCCGACGCGGGCAGGGTCTCGTAGTAGTTGGTGCGGTCCAGCCAGGTGGTGCCGTTGGGACGCGCGCCGCGCTCGGTGAGGGCCTGGGGCACGTTGGGGGTGGTGGGCGTGCCCTTGAACATCAGGTGTTCGAGCAGGTGCGCCATGCCCGTCTCGCCGTAGCCTTCGTGCTTGCTGCCCACGAGGTAGGTGACGTTGACGGTGACGGTAGCCTTGGTGGGGTCCGGGAAGAGCAGGACGCGCAGGCCATTGGGCAGGCGGTATTCGGTGATGCCCTCGACGCTCGCGACAGGGGCCAGGGCGGCCGGTTTCGCCTGGGCGCGCGCGGTCGAGGAGGCAGCAGGCTTCGGAAGGGGAGCTGGGGCACGGGCCCACACGGGCGGGGCCGCCACGAGCAGGACAGCCAGCAGGGCGAGCGGGGTACGACGCGTCATGCGGTTCTCGGGGTGCGAAGGAGTAGGCACGGGACTTCTAACCGCTCCACCGGGTCCTCCCATCCCGAGAAACCCAGGCCCACCGGGCAGGCGTCCACCCAGGGACACCCATGGACCGTCCCAGGTCCTGTCCCGCGCTTCCAACCCCACAGGTCGTCATGTATCCTGGCGCGGATCCGATGTCAGGATGGGTTGGTAGGAGACTCGCGCGTCACCAGGGAGGGAACGGAATGGCGAAGGCGATGGGCGGGGATGTGGTGCTGCAGATGCTGCACGAGTTCCGCGAGATGCAGGAAGAGGCAAAGGAGCAGTACGCGCGAACGGACGCGGCGATTCTGGCGGTCAATCAGGAGACCGCGAGGCTTTCCGCGAACATGCGGGTGCTCTTCAAGCACACGGGGGTGCTCTATGAGCAGGTCGGCTTGCTTCATCAACAAGTCGGCGTGCTCCACGAACAAATCGGAGGGATTCACGAGAACATGGACACCCTCACCACGCGGGTCTCATCGCTAACCCGTGAAGTCGGTGGGCTCAAGAGCACGCACAGCCGGATGCTCGAGCAGACAGGCCGCGCCATCCACATGCTCGCGGAAGTCCAGGCCTCCAACCGCAAGCGCATTGAAGCCCTGGAACAGGCCGTGGGCGGGGCAGGGGAGCACTAACTCAGGCGTAGATGCCCCCAGGCGCCATCGCGGAGCCGGACCCCAGGACCTCCTCCACCTCGCGGACCTCCTCGGACGTCAGCCGGAAGTCCCCCGCCTGGATGAAGCCATCCACCTGCTTCGCACTGCGCGCCCCCACGATGGCGGCGGTGACGGCCGGCCCCCTCAGCGTCCAGGCAAGGGCCACCTCCGCTGGGGAACGCCCATGCCGCGCGCCCACCTCACGCATGCGCTCCACCAGCGACAGGTGATGCGACAGCTTCGGCTCCTGGAAGTCCGCGCTGCCGCGGCGCCAGTCGTCGTCCGGCATCGCCTGGATGCGCTCGCGCGTCATCGCCCCCGTCAGCAGGCCGGACGCCATGGGTGAATACACAACCACCCCAATGCCCTGCGTCTGGCAGTAGGGCATCAGGTCGTCCTCGATGTCGCGGTGGATGAGCGAGTACGGCGGCTGCAACGACGTCACCGGGGCAATGCCCCGCACCCGCTCCAACTGCGAGACATTGAAGTTGGACACACCCAACCAGCGCACCTTGCCCTGCCGTTGCAGCTCCGCCAGCGCCGTCCACCCCTCTTCAAGCTCCGCCCCGGCCTCCACCGGCCAGTGAATCTGATACAAATCAATGGCATCCACCTTCAGCCGGCGCAGGGACGCCTCACACTCCTTGCGCACCGAGTCCGCTTTCAACCGGCGGCTGACCTTGCCCTGGTCATCCCAGACCATCCCGCACTTGGTGAAGACATACGGCCGCTTGTCCCGGCCCTTCAGCGCCCGGGCCACCACCTCCTCGGAGTGCCCCAGCCCATACACCGCCGCCGTGTCGATCCAATTGATGCCCGAATCCAGCGCGCGCCGGATGGCTTCAATGGACTGCGCGTCATCCTGCGCGCCCCAGGCGAACGCCCAGCCGCCCCCTCCAATGGCCCACGCGCCAAACCCCAGCGCCGTGAGCTCCATGTCGGAATTGCCCAACCGTCGCGTCTGCATCCCATGCCTCCCGGGGCCGGAGGCCCCTGGTTCCCCTGGCTCCAGGCTCCAGGCTCCAAGACGGACGGTGTGCACCGCGGCGGCCCTCGCACACGGGCCCGGGTGCCGGCCCGCCCCCCGGCCACCAGGACGGGCGGGCCCTGGCTCCCCGTCCGCCGCCCATCACTGCGATTCACGCAAGCGTCGTCCGACGCGCCCGTTGATGGTAGGCCGCCTGAAGATGGGGGAATGCCCCTCGGGTACTTGGGCACCAGGAGTCCTTCCGGATGAAACGCTTCTTCATTGGCGCGCTGGCCTTCATTGGGGCGCTGTCCATCCTCTTCGTGGTGGGTGTGGTGGGGCTGTTGATGCTCGCGGCATCGAGCAAGCCGGGTGTGCCGTCCAACCTGGTGCTGGAGCTGGACCTGAAGGAGCCGCTGCCGGAGTACACGCTGGACACGTCCCTGGCGGGCGCCTTCGGCGAGGAGCCCACGTCGCTGAGGGACGTGGTGGAAGGCCTGGAGAAGGCCTCCACGGACCCCCGGGTGAAGTCGCTGGTGGTGCGAATCGGGCAGCCGGGCAGCGCGGCGCAGGTGCAGGAGCTGCGGGACGCGGTGAAGGCCTTCCGCGCGTCGGGCAAGCGGGCGGTGGCCTACGCGGACGGCTTCGGTGAAGCGGGCAACGGCACCGGCGCCTACTACCTCGCGAGCGCCTTCGACTCCGTCTACATCCAGCCCTCCGGCGACGTGGGGCTCACCGGCCTGGTGATGGAGACGCCCTTCGCGCGCGACGCCTTCGCGAAGCTCGGCGTGAAGCCGGAGTTCGGCAAGCGCGCCGAGTTCAAGAACGCCGTCAACAGCTTCACCGACGAGTCCTACGGCCCCCACCAGCGCGAGGCCACGGAGGCCTACGGCGGCAGCCTCTTCCAGCAGGTGGTGAAGGGCGTGGCGGAGGGCCGCAAGCTGTCCGAGGACGAGGTGCGCGCGCTCATCGACCGCGCGCCCTTCATGGGACAGGCGGCCGTGGACGCGAAGCTGGTGGACGGGCTGCGCTACCGCGACGAAATCCACGACGAGCTCAAGCAGCAGGCCGGAAAGGGCGCGGAGTTCCTCTACGTGGAGAAGTACCTGGAGCGCGCGGGCCGGCCGCACCAGACGGGCACCAGCATCGCGCTCATCTACGGCGTGGGCGAGGTGCTGCGCGGCAAGAGCCAGTCCAACCCGCTCTCCGGCGGCCAGGTGATGGGCGGCGACACGGTGGCGGCGGCCTTCCGCAAGGCGGTGGAGGACCCGTCCGTGAAGGCCATCATCTTCCGCGTGGACAGCCCGGGCGGCAGCTACTCCGCCAGCGACACCATCCGCCGGGAGGTGCAGCGCGCGCGTGAGGCGGGCAAGCCCGTCATCGTCACCATGGGGACGTACGCGGCCAGCGGCGGCTACTTCGTGGCCATGGCCGGGGACAAGATCGTCGCCCAGCCGGGCACGCTGACGGGGAGCATCGGCGTGTACAACGGCAAGTTCGTCACGTCCGAGCTGTGGGCGAAGCTGGGCGTGAACTTCGACACCATCGCCTTCGGCAAGAACGCCACCTTCGCCAGCTCCGACCAGGAGTTCACCCCCGAGCAGCGCGCGCAGCTGGAGTCCGAGCTGGACACCATCTACCTGGACTTCACCAGCCGCGCCGCCCAGGCACGGAACATGCCGCTGGAGAAGCTCCAGGCGGTCGCGAAGGGGCGCGTGTGGACGGGCGAGGACGCGCTGGAGCGCGGGCTGGTGGACGCGCTCGGCGGCTACCCGAAGGCGCTGGAGCTGGCCCGCGAGGCCGCGAAGCTGGAGAAGGACGCCCCGGTCCGCATCGTCGTCTTCCCGCGCCCCCGGCCCACGGGCCAGGTGCTGTCGGAGCTCTTGGGCAACCACGAGGCGGACAACAGCGATGACGAGGCCACCGGAAGCCACGCCGCCGTGTCGTCCCAGGTGCTGGAGCAGGTGCGGGCCGTGTACCGCGTGGGCGCGAAGCTGGGCCTCACCGGGCAGGGCGCGGAGGGGCGCATGCTGTACGCGCCGCTTCCGGAGGTGCGCTGGTAGCGCTTAGACGTGCAGCGGGATCGGGACGCGGCCCTCGGAGGGCCGCACCGGTCGCCCGAAGATGCTGTGGTAGCGGAGGGTGTGCGACGCGCAGCGGTGACGGCGCGGGTCGAACACGAGACAGTTGGCCACCGGGCCGGCGTAGACGTGCAGCGTGATGCCTGGGGCGTTGCCGGCGATGCTCACGCGGTGGATGGAGGCGCCCGGGTCGCGGAAGTCCACGTGCCCGGCGCCCACCGGCCCCATGCGCACCGGCTGCCCCAGCCGCGCCAGGCCGGGCTGCGTTCCGCCCTCCAGCAGCGGGTAGTTCTCCAGGAGGAACTCGCCGCGCTGGATGCTGAACCAGCACTCCTGACCGTCATGGTCATGGATGGGCGAGGCCACGCCCGGGGACCAGCAGTTGATGATGATTTCCATTCCCTCGTCGCGGTGGACGAGGTTGCGCGTGTAGCGCCCGGGCAGGAAGTGCAGGTAGGGCTTGAGGCTGGAGGGCTCCAGTTGCAGCCCTGCCATCCGCGCGTCCACCCCCGAGAGTCCCCCGGGAGCGGCACGGCGCGCGCGGAGCATCCGCACGAATTCTCTCAGGCACGCGTCAGCCATGCGTACAGGCTAGGAACGTCTGCGACATCCGGCCACCCTCGGGTCTGCCAATGAACGTCCGCTTTGTCGTCCCCCCCTCAAGGATCGGAGCGGGGTTCGTTGAAGGACGTGAAACCACCGTGACCAAGGGAAAAGCATACTGAATTCCCAGCCAGTCTTGGAATTCGGGGCCCACCTGCGCCGCATTCTCTCCGGTTGCGTTGTAATTTTACAACCTCCTGACATAGAGGGGAGGGGATGGTGGGCAGGTCGCCCCGGCCGGAGCACGGAGGGGGGCCGGAGGAGAACGAGCGATGAAGAAGCGTCTGGGGGACATCCTGCTCGCGCGGGGTGTGGTGGATGCATTGCAGCTGCAGTCGGCACTGGCGTACCAGCGCAAGTGGGGCGTGGCGTTGGGCCAGGTGGTGGTGGACCAGCGCTTCTGCACGGCGGAGGCGGTGCTCTCCGCGCTGGCGGCCCAGTCCGGCGTGGAGGCGGTGGATCTGGACGCCTGTCCGCTGGACGCGTCGCTCTCCAGGCTGATTCCGTGCAAGGTGGCGGAGGCGCACCGCGTGGTGCCGCTGCGGCTGGAAGGGCAGGGGGCGCGGGAGGTGCTGGTGGTGGCCCTGGCCGCGCCGGCGAGCCTGGCCACGCTGGACGTGGTGAAGAGCGTGTCCGGCAAGGCGCGGGTGGTGCCCCGGCTGGCCACGGACGCGGCGCTGGGACGGGCCATCGGGCGGCTGTACCGGGGTGAGCCGGCGACGCCGCAGCGCCGTCCCGGGATGGAGAGCTTCTCCCTGCCGGAGTGGGACGAGTCGATGCCCCTGGTGGTGGGCTCGTCCCTGACGGAGCTGACGGACCTGCCGGCGCCGGACCCCGTGCGGCAGGAGGACAGCGCGAGCCTTCCCATGCTGGCGCCCCTGGAGCCCTGGGCACCGGTGCAGGCGGCGCCGAAGCCGCGCGTGACGGTGCGCGAGCAGGTGCTCGTGTACGGCTGGGGCGCGGACGCGGCGGCGGGCCTGGTGCAGGTGCTGGGCGGGGCGGGCTTCACGGTGAAGGTGGCGAGCACGGCGGACGTGTGCGCCGCGACCGAGGCGCAGGTGGTGGTGGCGCCGCTGCCCGCGATGGAGGTGCTGGCGCAGCGGCTGCGCGCGCAGGTGCTGGTGGCGGGCAAGGCGCCGGAGCGGGACCTGCCTCGCGCGCAGGCCGTGCATGCGCGGGGCTTCGTGGCGGCGCCGGTGGATCCAGACCTGCTGCTGCGCTCCGTGCGGCGGCTGTCGCGCGCCTCCGAGGAAGCGCGCCTCAAGCACGCGAGCTGAAGCGGCGTCAGGGCACCGCGACGAGCCGGGGCATCTCCTCCGGCGCGTCGGGGAGCCACAGCGAGCCCAGCTCCAGCGAGACGGACGTGAAGGGCTCGGCGCGCACCAGGGCATCGTCCTCGTGGCTCGCGGTGAGGAGCCAGCCGCGCTTGAGGCGCTGGTAGACCTCCAGCGTGCGCGCGACGGGGTCCACCAGCCAGACGTAGGACACGCCGGCCCGCGCATACAGGGGCAGCTTGCGGGCCCGGTCCAGCGCGGTGGTGGCGGGAGTGAGGACCTCGCAGACCCAATCCGGCACCAGGGTGAAGAAGGCGGCGCCGGGCTCCGGCGGGGCGGCCACGCGCTCACGGCGCCAGCCGGCCAGGTCGGGCACGAGGATGTCCTCGCCCAGGTGCAGCTCCGGCGCGCGCAAGAAGCACCAGCGGCCGTTGCCGCCACGGCGCGGATCCAGCCGCTCTCCCAGCTCCACGCCCATCATGAAGGCCGCGCGAGCGGGCGCCACGGAGAGGCGGGGCGAGGCCACCAGCTCGCCATCGAGGATTTCCCCGACCCAGCCCGACGGCAGCGCCGAGAGCAGGGAGTGGGAGGTGGGTTGAAGCTGCTGGAGTGCCGTCATGAATCCTCGGGGAGCGCCGGTGAACGCGAGGCATTCTAGGGAGGGGTCTGACATGCGGACCGCCACCCGCGAAGGCACTACTTCCCGATGCAGAAACGCTGGAAGAGGGTGTCCAGAAGCGCTTCGGAAACGCTCGTTCCGGACACTTCGCCCAGGGCCTCCAGCGCGAGCCCCACCTCGCCGGAGAGGACCTCCAGGGTGGACACGCGTGACGCGGCTTCGGCGCGGCCCAGCGCCTCGGCGGTGCGACGCAGGGCATCCGCGTGACGCTCGGAGACGAGCGCTACCGCGGAGGGCGTACCACCGCCCCAGAGCCGCGTGAGCACGGAGGTCCGGAGCGCCTCCACGCCTTCGCCCGTGAGGCCGCTGACGCGCGGCGGGGCAGGGGAGGGGAGGGTGGCGGCCACCGTGTCTTGAGCCTCTGGCATGACGTCGCACTTGCCGATGACGGCGAGCACGGGCGTGGCGCCGGCATCGCGCGTCCACGACGCGGCCTCTTCGCGCGACGTCTCCGGAGGCAGCACCAGCACGGCCAGGTCCACGGCCGCGAGCAGCTCCCGCGTGCGCGCGATGCCCAGCGCCTCCACGCGTCCGGGAGCCTCGCGCAGGCCGGCGGTGTCGTAGAGGGTGACGCCCAGGCCGTCCCACTCGACGCGGGCCTCCAGCGCGTCGCGGGTGGTGCCGGGCTCGTCATCCACCAGCGCGCGGGCTTCACCCACCAGCCGGTTGAACAGCGTGGACTTGCCCGCGTTCACCGGGCCGTACAGCGCCACGCGCGCGCCCTGGCGCACCAGCCGTCCACGGCCCACCTCCGCGCGCAGCGCCTCCGCGACGGAGCGCAGCGCGGTGACGCGAGGGCCGGCTTCCGCGTCCGCGCCCTCTGCCTCGTCGGGGAAGTTGAGGACGCCTTCCAAATCCGCGTGCAGCTCGCGCAGCGGCGTCTCCAGCGCGCGGATCCGCTCGGCCAACGCGCCGGACAGACCGGCCGCGGCGGCGCGCACGGCCGCCTCCGAATCCGCGGCCACCAGGTCCGCGACCGCCTCCGCGCGGGTCAGGTCGATGCGGCCATTCAGGAACGCGCGCCGGGTGAACTCACCGGGCAGCGCCGGCCGCACCCGTTCATCCTCCAGCGCCCGTGCGAGCAACAGCCGCAAGAGGCGCGGACTGCCATGCGCCTGGAGCTCCACCACGTCCTCGCCGGTGAAGGACCGGGGCGCCTGGAAGTAGAGGAACAACCCCTCATCCAGCACCGCGCCCGCGGCGTCCACGAACGACGCCAGGTACGCATGGCGCGGCGTGGGAGACACCGGAACACCGGGCGCGAGCCTCCGGCCCACATCCAGCGCGGCCGGCCCGGACAGCCGGAGGATGCCCACCGCCCCCGCGGCGGGCGCGGTGGCGAGGGCGACGATGGTGGCGGAGTCAGACGTCATGACGGGGCAGGGGAGGGGACCTGAGGGCGGTCCCCCACCCGATAATGCTCAGGAGCAGTCGCTGTTCAGCAACTCGGTGTCGTTCGTCGTCATGACACAGGAAGGAAGCGCCTGGGCCTCCGCGGTGAGTCCCTCGGAAAGCGTCGACTGGAGCATCCGCACCCGGGTGTTGCCGGTCACGTAGACGTTCTGCTCGAAGAGCGAGTGATGGATCCGCACGGTGGACTCCGGCTGGGGCGCGGGCGCATCCACGACCATGGCGCGCGCGGACCCCTTCGCTTGGACGTACCGGAACTTCGCGCCCGGGCTGAGCACCGTCACGCCGACGCCGTTCGCAGTGCCCTCGCCGGAGACATCCGACTGTTCGAGGAGCATGGGGCCCGCGGCATACACGCCGTGGCCGCGCGGGCCACCGCTCGCGGTCGCCGTGACACGGCGTGCTTCGACGACTCCGCGTTCGACCAGCAGCCCGAACACGTCTCCGCCCCCCGCCCCACCCCGGCCATCGACTTGGAGGTCCGTCACCTTCAGGGTGCACCCGCTCAGGAACATCCCGCTGACCTGCCCCGTCCCGGAGTTCCCCAGCGCCCGCACCCGGACGAGCCCGTCCGAGGGCAGGTCGTTCACGTTCTCGTACAGCACGGCATGGGTAATGTACTGGCCATTGCGCGCCTCGGCCGCGACGTCGCTCACCATGAACCCGTTGCTCCCGTTCAAGACCGCGATGGATTGAACGCCCCCGCCGGTGTTGCCGACAAAGAGGTCTCGCAGGCCCGCGCCGGTCGCGCCCATCACAGTGCCCCCAGCGTAGGTGGAGGAGACGACGCGGGACACGTGGGTCCCGCTGCCCAGCAGGAACACGCCCCGCTTCAGCGGGAGTCCCGTCGCGCCCAGGTCATACGTCCCCGCCCCGAGCTTCAACACCCAGGTCTCCGAACCATCCGAGGGCACGGCGCTCACCGCTGCCCGCAGCGCGGCACCGGACTCCAGCGCGGTGGCGCCCAGCGGAACCAGCCGGATCCGCGCGGTCGCGAGCACGTCCGCGGCGGAGGGACCCGTGGCACCCGTCGCCCCCGTGTCGCCCTTCTCGCCCGGCTCACCCTTCGGGCCGGTGTCGCCCTTCTCGCCCGGCTCACCCTTGGCGCCCGTGTCGCCCTTCAGGCCGGTGTCGCCCTTCGCGCCAGCGGCACCCGTCGGACCCTGGGGACCGGTCTCGCCCGTCAGACCCTGGGGACCTTGAGGCCCGGTTTCACCCACGGGCCCCTGGATGCCCTGCGCTCCTTGAGGCCCGGTCTCACCCACGGGCCCCTGGATGCCTTGTGGCCCCTGGGGCCCCTGCTCACCCGAGGGCCCGGAGGCCCCCATGTCGCCCGCCTTGCAGGCGGACACGAACAACATCAACGGCAACAGCGCACGACGCACGGACGGAATACCCAAGAATGCAGCCCCCTCTTGATTGAGGCGCGCATTCTCACCTGGGCCGGGTTCGCATCGAAACCTCGCGGCGTCCCAGACCGCCTCACCGCTAGCGAACCCCTTGCGGCGGGGTGGAGCCGCGAGCGGCGCGCTCCACGTCGTCGCGGTGCTCCTCGATGTACTTCTCCACCTCGGCGTCGTCGACCTCCAGGTCGCGCAGCACGCCCGGGTAGACGAAGCGGAACGCCGGAGACTCCTCGTCTCCTCGCAGGCGGAAGCTCATCTTCAGCACCGCCGCGCCGTACAGCTTGTCCTTCAAACCCTTCGCCTTACCCATTCGCTCCTCTCGCGCCCGCCGGTGGCCCCGAAGCGGGCACACCTGCTCAGGCGTCGACGTCGTCTTCGTCGTCGTCCGGCAGCAGGCTCCGCTTGGGCATCGGGGCGGGCTTCGCCGGGGTGAACACCACGCGTCGGTTGCGGCCTTCGCCCTCCGCCGCCACCTTCACTCCACCCACTCCTTCTACTGCCTTCAGGACGCGCGCGCGGTCCTCAGTCTTCATCGCGGCGAACGCATAGAAGCGCCCCAGGCTGGCGGACTTCTCCGCGAGCTTGCGGACGGCCTCCCGGAACACCGGATCCTCTTCGACCTGCAGCGTACGCTCATCCGCCTCCGCGCTCTTCGCGGGGGCCTGCGCGGGCTTCGCGGCCTGCTGCGCCGGCTGCCCACCCCGGGCGTTGCGCTGCTGAGGCTGCGCGGCCGGAGCGGGCGCCGCGGCCCGGGCCGGCTGCTGCGCGGGCGTGGAAGCCACCTGCGCCACCGTCCCAGCCGGAGCGGCGGCCTGCTGCTGCGCCGCCGCGTCACGGCGAGGCCGGGGCTCCGGGTGCGCACCCGCGCCCAGCATCACCCAGCGGCGCTCCACGCCGGGGCGGTGGAGCATCTTGTTGAGCAGGAACTGGAGCGAATCCAGCACCTGGCTGCGCTTGCCCGGCTCCACGCCCGGAGGCGCGCCGGACTCGAAGTGGAGCGCCACGGACAGGCTGCCGTCGGCGGCGTCCTGCAGGTCCAGCCGCGCCGGGAACCCCATCAGCCCGAGGATGTCCGTGAGCAGCTTCTCCACCCGGGGGCGGAAGTCCCCGCCGCCCGCCACCACCTGAGCCCCGCTCACTTGCGTTTGCCTCCCCCGGCGGTGACCACCGCCGGCGTCCCGCCGCCCGTCTGGTTCTTGTTGCGGTCCAGCCACTTGCGCAGGCCCCACTGCTGGCCAATGGAGAGCACGTTGTTCGTGAAGATGTAGAGCGACAGGCCCGCCGGGTACTGGAGCAGCGTGAAGGTGAAGATGATGGGCATCACCCAGGTCATCATCCGCGCCTGCGCCGCGTCCATCATCTGCGGCTGCATCTTCTGCGTGATGATCATCGACACGCCCAGCGCCAGCGGCAGGATGTACGTGGGGTCCTTGTAGGTGAGGTCACGCCAGATGGGGCCGAAGAAGGGCTCGCCGTAGATTTCGAAGCTGTTGCGCAGCGACGTGAACAGGGCGATCCACACCGGCATCTGGATGAGCAGCGGCAGACAGCCGCCCAGGGGGTTCACCTTCGCCTCCTGGTACAGCTTCATGATCTCCATGTTCTGGCGCTCTTTGTCGTCCGCGAACTTCTTGCGGATCTCCTCCATCTTCGGCTGGAGCACCTTCACCGCCTCCATGCTGACCATGGAGCGGTAGGTGAGCGGCAACAGCGCCATCTTCACCACCACGGTGAGCAGGATGATGGCGACGCCCCAGTTGCCCACGATGCCGTGGAAGAACTTCATGACGGCGAGCAGCAGCTTGCAGACCACCGCCCAGATGCCGAAGTCGACCGTGTCCTCCAGCGCCGGGTGGAAGGTGGCGGTGGACAGGCCGGCCACGGCGCGCAGCTCCGTGCCGGGCACGATGCGCAGCAGGTCGGGGTCCTTGGGGCCCGCGTAGCCGCCGAAGCGGAACGTGGCCACCTGACCGGGAGCCACGTTGAGCGGGAAGCCCGCGGACACCTCGCGCGCGGTGGGCGAGGCCACCAGCGTGCAGTGGCCGTTGAGGGCGCCGTCCAGCGGGTAGAGCGCGGACAGGAAGTACTGCTGGTTGATGCCGAAGAAGGAGATGGGCCCCTTCGTCTCCTCGGGCGGCTTGTCGCCCGGGGACAGGTTGTGGAGCTCTTCACCCACCCAGCACGAGGAGCGGCTCAGGTTGCCCACGCCGCCGAAGAAGGACGGCGCGTGCTCGAACTCCGGGTCGATGGCGCGGCCGTAGTGCACCTTGAGCTCGCCCGTCTGCGCCTGGGCGGAGGTGTTGCGCACCTGGAGGGTGTAGGTGAACTCGAAGCCCTCGCGCGGCCACAGCACCGTCTTCGTCACCTCCCACGGACCCTGGCGGCCGGTGAACACCACGCTGCCGCCGTTGTCGGTGGGGCTCTCCTGCACGGCGTAGCGGGTGTTCGCCGCCAGCGGAGAGGTGCCCTCAATCGTCACCGCGAGCGGCAGGGGCTGGCCGGGCACCGGGTGCGCCACGTTCATCTGCGGCGGCGGGGGGATGTCCTTGCCGAAGAGCTTCTCGAAGCCCTCCTTGACGGTGAGCGACTGCTGCTCGCGCATCTTCGTGCCCTGGAGCACGGCGGAGGTGAGGCCGGCGCCCTCCGAGGAGAAGGTGTACTTCACCTCCGGGCGGGCGACCTCCACGGTGCGCGCGGGGGGCGGAGGGGCCTCCGCGTGGGTGCCCGCGTCCTCGCCCGTGGCGCCCGGCGGCGGCACGGCGGCCGTGCCCGGGGCGCCGGCGTCGTTCGTCGCGGCGACCTCCACGCCCGCGTCCGTCCCCTCCGCGCCCGGGGGGGGGCCCTGAGGGGCGAAGAAGAAGGTGTAGGCGGCGGTGGCCGCGAAGGAGAGGGCGAGCGCCAGGAGCAGCCGCTTCTGCGAATCGTTGGACTGGGGCGACAGCGGGTCGTTCGTCATGGAGTTCCCTGTGCCGGCGGCACGGCGCCGGAGGGCGGGCGGAAGCAAACCGTCAGGGGACGGGATCGAATCCACCGGGGTGGAATGGCTGGCAGCGCAGCAGGCGCCAGACGGTGAGGGCGCTGCCCTTCACCCCGCCGTGCTTCTCCAGCGCCTGCATGGCGTAGGTGGAGCACGAGGGATGGAACCGACACGCCTTCGGCAGCAGCGGCCCCAGGAACCGCCGGTAGAAGCGGATGGGCAGGGCGATGACGAAGGCGAGTGGACTCATGGGGCGGGCTCTTTGGGAGGCACGCGCGGTGCCGGAAAGAGCCGTTGCAGCTTACGGGTGACGCCGTCGAACGCACGGGAAACTTGCGCGAAGGAGGCTTCCTTCGCCGAGGAGCGGACGACCAGGACTACGTCGAGACCGGGGGGCCATTGCCCGCGGTGCTTGCGGAACAGCTCGCGGAGCACTCTGCGCAGGCGTGCGCGCACCACCGCGTTGCCCACCTTGCTGGAAACGGTGAGGCCTACGCGGGAGTGCGCCCGGGAATTGCGTTGAACGAGGGCCAGGAGGCAGTCGGACGGAATCTTCTGACCGCCCTCCTGGACTTCAAGAAACTCACGCCGCTGGAGCAGGCGAAAGGCCTTGGGGAAGCGCTCGTCGGTTGCCTGAGGCACCCGCGGCGCCGCTCCCTCGGCCATCGTCCGTGCGTCCAGTTACTTCTTGAACGACGACACCACCAGGCGCTTACGGCCCTTCGCGCGGCGGCGCTTGAGGACATCCCGGCCGGACTTGGTGGCGTTCCGCTTACGGAACCCGTGGGCGCGGTTGCGCCGGATCTTCGACGGCTGGTACGTGCGCTTGGACACAACGACTCCTGAGAGCTGAAGGCTGCGCCTGGAACTTCCGGCGCGACCCGTACATTGGAAAGGGGGCGTCCGTAACCCTATTTCCTGGACAAGTCAATCAAGGATCACCTCGACCTTACCCAAAATACTCTGGCCGGGTGGGACGTCCCCGATCATGTGGGGAAATGGGGCGGAATGCGAGAACCGAGTACCGGAATGATCCATCCGAGGGCTCGGCAAGGATCGCGTTAGGCCACGCTCCACCCCGACCTGGACGGTGGGTGGCCGAATCAAGAGGGGGTCGAAATATTCGCTCGAAATTCGAGCGTAAACGTTGACCACATGAATCTTGGTTCAGGTCTTTGTGCACTACCCGGCGCGTCTTTTCGCCTTTGAGCAGCCCGGAGCATTGCCCACCCCGCAACAGTCGCCACCTTGGCTGCCAGCCCGCGCACATGCCGTGCGTGTGGAGGCGCCAAGGAGGCCTCGAAGAGGAAAGCGACTGGAGAGGAGAGGGAGCGGGCCCGGAAGAGGGGCCACAGCGAAAGGGAGGGGGAACGGGCTGCGCCAACAGCCCGAGCCCCCGGAACAACTGAACGAGGCCAGGTCGGCCGCGCTCATCCTGTCAGGGACGAGTGCAGGGTAGGCACCACCGACCGGCGCGTCCAGTGCCGGGAGGGGTGTGCCTCGGGAGAAGTCCATTGCCGAGCGCTTCGACGCGTACGTGGAGGCGGTGGGTGGGCGGCTGTACCGGCCCAACCGTCGCTTCCTGCGGGACGCCCTTTTCGGCCTGCTGGAGAACCGCAGCTCCCTCCTCTCCAACATCGGCCGGGCCTTGGACGAGCCTCGGAAGCTCATCCACACCGAGAAGCGTCTCTCCCGAGGCCTCGCTTCCAAGCGTTACGACGACGCGGCCGTGGAGACCGACTACCTGAAGTTGGTGGCTCCACTCCTACGAGACGAGCGCTACCCGCGGCCCACCATCGCGGTCGACCTGACGGACATCACCAAGCCGCGGGCCAGGAAGATGCCGTACCTGGCGACGGTGCACGACGGCAGCAAGGGTGAGCTCGGCACCGGTTACGACATCATCTCCGTAGAGGCCGTGGGCGTGCAGGGTCGGCGCATTCCCCTCATGGCCAGGCTCTTCTCGAGCAAGTCGCCGGAGTACAGGAGCCACAGCACCTCCTTCTTGCCGGTGCTGAGTGCTGTGGCCGCGCACGCCCCGAAGGACGCGTTCTGGGCCTTCGACGTCGGCTTCGACAGCCAGAACCTCTTCGACCACTTCAATGCGATGGGCCTGAAGTACGCCGTCCGCCTCAAGTTCCTAGGGAAACGCACCCTCTTCACGCCCCTGGGGAACGCGACGCCGAGCGCATTGGCGGACCTGTGTCCACGAACCCATCGCCACCGGATGCGCCGGGGCAATGGACGCGGAAACCCCATGCTGCAGGTCGGCTGGGTGCCGGACGTCTACCTCCAAAAATACACCGCCAGCAGGAACGTCACGAACACTCCAGGGACGACCCGCTACTCAGTGGTCTTCGCCAGCGGAGGCATCCTCGGCCAACAGCCGCTCGCCATCATCACCAACGAGGACGTCCGCACCGCGGACGATGCAACCCGCATCGTGGACGTCTACCTGGACAGGTGGGGCATCGAGGAGGCCAACCGCTTCGTGAAGCAGGGCTTCGACCTGGAGGATGTCCGAGCCCTCACGTGGACTGGGCTGCGGCGCATGGTGCAGCTCGTCTACCTCGCCTACGGCTTCCTCGCGCTCCTCGTCCACGGCCCACGCGTCCAGGTGGAGCGCCTCGCCGCGACCTTCAAAGCGTTCGGCCCGGTGCCGAAGTACCTCTACTACCGACTCCTGGAAGGCATCGGCCGCGTATTACGCCCGTCCATGGACAGCGGTCCTTGAGGTGCCCGTGTGGCCGGGGGCAGCCTCCTCTTCAATCGTCGTCGCGGTCGCCGCTGAAGCGAACGTCGACGGACCTCTCGTGCTCTTTTCGCTCGGCGACGGTGGGCTTCCGTCGTGGTGAGGTCGGCAGTTCGCCGCCACGAGGGCCAGACCAGTCGAAGCAGGCCATGCAGACCTCTGGGTTCGTGGGGGCCGTCTGCTGCGGCGTCATTTCCCTGCCACAGCGCTCACAGCAAGATTTCGGCAGGCCTACGATCATCAACACCTCCGACCTTCGGATTGAAAAGCAGGAGCACGGTACGGCAGCGGAGGTAGCAGGTGAATTTCCGTTCAGCTCCAAGCGATACCGCGACCGCATTGAATTGCGACGAAGGGCTTTGAGGAGGGAGGAGCATGCAATGCCCCAGAA
>NZ_RAVY01000011.1:0-83197 GCF_003611625.1 Corallococcus sp. CA054B | reverse complement strand
CCCCCAGCCCCGCGCCCGCGCCCAGCCACGCGACGTCGCGCACGCGGTGCAGCTCCCGCGCGCCCTCCATCCGCCGGAACAGCAGCGCCGGCAGCACTGCCTCCAGCGTGGAGCCCAGCACGACGGACAGCCCCACGCCCGGGGTCACATCCATGGCGTACGCCACCGCGCCCGCGCCCAGCGCCACCGCGGGCCAGCGCGACACCCCCAGGAGCAGAAGCCCCCCCAGCGCGACGCCCGACGGCAACCACACGGGACAGATGTGGCTCTTCTCCGCGGCCAGCGACAGCGCCACCCGCGCGGCCAGCAGGTACACCACCGCCAGCGCGAGGACCTCCACGAGGCCCCGGACCGGGAACGCCGCCACACGGGCCTGAGGACGACCTTGGATGATGACTTCCCCCCGTCCCTTCCAGGCCGTGACACCCGGGCCGAAGGGACATGCGCCATGCTAGCGGGGACCGCCGTGCGTTGCACCCCATCCGCCAATCCGCCCGCCCGGCGGGCAGGCGGTGTCCGGCAGGGGATGCAATGGACAGACTTGGGGACCGTAGGAAGGGGCAAGGAGGAACGAAATCCATGTCGCGTCCCGGTCTTGCTGCGCTGCTGTCGTTCTTCATCCCCGGCGTGGGGCAGATCTACAACGGTGACATCCTGCGCGGGGTCTTCTGGCTCATCATCACGCCCGGCTTCTGGCTGGGCACGGGCGGCATCCTCGGCTGGGTGTGCCACATCATCGCCGCCGCCACCGCCTACAACCGCGCCGAGGACAAGGAGCGGATGAGATACGGCATGGGCTAGTCACGCGACTCCAGAGCCCGGGAGCCCGGAAGGGTCCGGACATGAAAAAGGGGCCCACCGGCCCCTTGCCCACCGCCGCCCCGGTGCCCTCATGGGCCGGGGCGGTGTCGTTGCATCAGCCTCAGGTGTTGAACGCGTCGGGCAACGGCTGCGGGCCCGGGATGATACCGGCGATGTCGGGATCTTCTTCGCCCGGCCCGCGAGTCGGACGCTGGTCCTTCTCGGTCTTGCGCCCGGCCTTCTTGGCGTCCTTCTCGCGCTGCTTCTGCGCGCGGGCCATCTCCTTCTGCCGCTTCGTGGACCTTCCCTGCATGGAACCTCCTGGGAAACATTGACCGAAAAAGAGGCCCGGCCCCGTCAAGGCCGGACCTCGTGGATGCGTGAAGAGCAACCGAGCCGGTAGGCTCAGCCGACCGGGCGGACGTTCTCCGCCTGGAGCCCCTTGGGGCCCTTCTTCACTTCGAACTCCACCTTCTGGCCCTCGGCCAGGGTGCGGAAGCCGTCCGACTGGATGGCCGTGTGGTGGCAGAACACGTCCGGACCACCGCTGTCCTGCGTAATGAAACCAAAGCCCTTCGCATCATTGAACCACTTCACCGTACCACTTGCCATGATCTGCTTCCTTGTCCCACTGGCATCCCGGCGAAATCGCCGGACTGCCCGCCCCCATATTTTGGGGCGAAGACCGCGCCTTAACCCTGAACAGGCATGAAGTCGAGCCGGGAACCACTCCCGGCCTCCCCCACGCCGTCGAAGGTAACAACCTCGATCACGGGGTGAAACGCCTTCTCGGGGCGGTGCATTTCCCGCTGGCTGACGCTCCAGGCAGCCAGGGGTGACGGTTTTCAGGCCCGGCGGTGTTCTGGAATAGTTTCTCCCCCTGAACACTTCCGCCTGGACGTGTCCTATCGTGGAGCCCGCTCGTCCCCGCTCCACCCTGCCGTCCCCTCCCGTGAGGCGTCCCTCCCAGTGACAAACCCGATCCGTGTGACCTTTGGCCAGCGCGACGCCTCCTTCGCGGAGGACCTGAAGCGGCGCGTCTCCGAGTACTTCGAGACCCGGAACCTCTCGCAGCGGGCCAACAAGGCCATGTACGTGAAGGCCCTGTCCATCCTGGGCTTCACGGCGGGCGTCTACGGCCTCTTGCTCAGCGGCCACTTCAACGCCTGGGGCATGCTGGGCCTGGCGGTGCTGATGGGCGTGGCCATCGCGGGCATCGGCTTCTGCATCGGCCATGACGGCGTGCACGGCTCCTACAGCGACGACGCCAAGGCGAACGCGGTGGTGGGCCTCGCGTTCGACCTGATTGGCGCGAACAGCTACATGTGGCGCATCACCCACAACGTCCTGCACCACACGTACACCAACATCCAGGGCATGGACGAGGACCTGACGGTGAGCCCGCAGCTGCGGCTGTCGCCGCACAGCGAGTGGAAGGCGTACCACCGCTTCCAGCACCTGTACGCGTTCGCGGCCTACTCGCTGACCACCGTCTTCTGGGTGTTCGCCAAGGACTACAAGTACTTCTTCCAGAAGGACCTGGGCCCCTACAAGGACAAGAAGCACGCGCCGGCCGAGTGGGCCCGCCTGATTGCGATGAAGGCCGTGTACTACGGCTGGACGCTGGTGATTCCGTGGCTGGTGCTGGACGTGACCTGGTGGCAGTTCGTGGTGGGGCAGCTGGCCATGCACATGACGGCGGGCTTCATCCTGGGCATCGTCTTCCAACTGGCCCACGTGGTGGAGGACGCGGAGTTCCCCCTGCCGGACACGGACGGCAAGGTGGAGGACGCGTGGATGGCGCACCAGCTGCGCACCACGGCGAACTTCGCCCGCAAGAACCGCCTGCTGAGCTGGTACGTGGGCGGCCTCAACTTCCAGGTGGAGCACCACCTGTTCCCCAAGGTGTGCAGCATCCACTACCCGGCCCTGAGCGAAATCGTGAAGGCCACCGCCCACGAGCACGGCCTGCCCTACATCGAGGCGAAGACCTTCCGCAGCGCCGTGGCGTCGCACTACCGGATGCTCAAGATGCTGAGCCGTCCGCCCGCGGTGGATGGCGCCGGGGAAGCGGCCAAGCCGAAGCTCGCCGTGGCCGCCTGAGCCACGAAGCCACCGCGCGGTAGCCACCAGGGGCCGTCCTCCTCATCCGAAGGAGGCGGCCCCTTTCCGCTTTTCAGGGGGCCGCGGTCCGCAGCGCGGCCAGCAGCTCACCGGCCGAGGAGACCACCGCGCGAGCCCCGTGCGCGCGCAGCTCCTCCGCCGTGCGGAAGCCCCAGGTGACGCCCACGCCGTACATGCCCGCGGCCTTCGCGGTGTCCATGTCCACGGAGGTGTCCCCCACGAAGCCGCACGCGTCCGGCGCCACGCCCAGCTCCGTCGCCAGGGCCAGCGCCGCGGTGGGGTCCGGCTTGCGCGGGATGCCTGGCCGCTCGCCGTACACGGCCGAGAACATCACCCCCGGCAAGAGCCGCGCCGCCAGCCGCTTCACGAAGTCGTCGGACTTGTTGCTGAGCACGCCCAGCCGCACGCCGTCCGCCGCCAGCTCCGCGAGCGCGGCCTCCACGCCCGGGTAGGCATACGTCCGGTCGAACAGGTGGGTGTCGTAGTAGGCGTGGTAGGTGGCCAGCACCTGCCCCTGGAGCGCGGCCGGCGCGCCGCCCGTGGCCCGCTCCGCGAGCCTGGCCACGCCCTCGCCGACCATGCGCAGGTAGGCGGCCTCCGGGTGCGGCGGCAGGCCGTGCTGCCCCAGCGCGTGGTTCATCGCCGTGGCGATGTCCCCCAGCGAGTCCACCAGCGTCCCATCCAGGTCGAAGAGCACGGCGCGCAGGAACATGGGGCGCTTCTCTAGCAGAAACGCGAACGCCCCGACCCATGCAGGGTCAGGGCGTCTTTTGTAAAGCGCGGCCCCCGGAACCGGCCGGGGGCCGCCGCGAAGCTAGTGGGTGGCGGCGGCGGTCTTCTCACCGGTCGCGGCGCCACCGGCCTGGATGACGGCGAAGTTGATGTTGTTGTAGCCGGCCGTGGCGCAGCTGAACATCACCCGCTTGATGACCTTGAACTGGACGTCCTTGTTGGCCTGGATGTTCACGTCACCCTTGAAGGTTTCGCCACCGCCGGCCATGGAGTGCAGGTCCTCGAACTGCTTCTTCATGTCCCGCAGCTTCTCTTCCAGCGCGGGGATGTTGAGGTACTCGTCCTTGGTGAGGTCCTCCACCCGGCCCACGATGGTCCCCGACACGCTGACCTGGTCGTTGGACACCATCACCACCGGGTGCATCTCCACTTCCTTCACGTTGACCGCTTCGGGAAGGACGATGTCCTTGGTCATCATCAGCACCTCGCCCGTCGCGGAGAAGTTCGCGATGAGGAAGAGCACGATGATGACGAACATGTCGACGAGCGGGGTGATGAGCAGGTCCGCGTTGCCGTTCTTCTTGCCGTGACCGCCGTGGCCGAAGACCTTGGAGTGCTCCAGCCGCTTGCCGTACCGCTTACCGGGAATCTTGATGCCCATGGCGTTCGCTGACTCCTGTTAGCCCATCGCCGCGGAGACCGACACCTGGGGCAGCCCGGAGCCGATGCACTCGTCGATGATGCGGACCAGGTCCTCGTAGCGGACCATGTCCTCGGTCTGGAGGGTGATGGCGGACTGGTCCGGCAGCTGCGCCTTCAGCTCCTTGAAGCGCGCAATCAGCTTGGACAGGTCCGGCCGGCCCTTGTCATCCCGGGTGAGAGGAATGGGGTCGAAGGCGCTCTGGTCGGCGGTGAGGCGCATCTCCGTGGGCGACACCAGGAGGGTGAGCTGGACCGTCTTGGTCTTCTCCTCCTCCTGCTGCTCGTCCGTGGAGGCCCCGCCGGCCTGCGACACCTGGAGACGGCCAATCTGGGTCCAGACCGCCGTCATGATGAGGAAGCTGATGGTCACTGCCATCAGGTCGATGAAGGGCACCATGTTGATGGCGGTGTCGAGCGGCTTCTTGCCACCCTTTCCACCGGTGCCCAGGTCCATTCCGCCGGCCATGGCGACTACCTCCCAACCCTACCGCGCTCTTCGCGCACGAACGACGTTTCAAGAAGACTGCGAAGGCTGGCGCGCCTCCCGGTGCTCTGCATGCCTCGGAGCATCCAGACAGCGCGCCAGTACCGCCGGTTCCACCTCCACCGCGCTACGGCGAGGAGCGACTACTCCTCGGCGTGGGCGGAGGCCGGGATGTTCAGGTTCTTGAACTTGTCGCGGTTGGCCACGATGAGGTTCAGCACGGAGACGCTGGTCTCGTTGATGTCGTTGATGATGCCCTGGGTGCGGCCCATCAGCACGGAGAAGGCCACCAGCGCCGGGATGGCCGTGAGCAGACCGAAGCCCGTGCAGTTCATGGCTTCAGAGATGCCGTTCGCCAGAATGGTCGCCTTGTCGGCCGGGTTCACGTTCGCCACCGCCTCGAAGCAGGTGATGAGACCGTTCACCGTGCCCAGGAGGCCCGCGAGCATCGCCGCGTTGCCGAGCATCGCCAGGTAGCCCGTGCGCGCCTCCAGCTTCGGCGTCTCACGCAGGCTGGCCTCGTCGAGCGCCGCCTGGACCTCTTCCTGGCCCTTCGGCACGTTCATCAGGCCGGCCTTGACGACGTTGGTCAGCGGCGTGCTCTTCTGGCCGGCCACGTAGTTGATGGCCTTGTCCAGGTCGCCCGCGTAGATGTGCTTCTTCAGGCCGCGCAGGAAGCCCTCCTTGTTGATGGAGGCCTTGCCGAACAGGACGATGCTGCGCTCGATGATGATGGAGAGCGCGATCACGAGACAGACCGCGATGGGGTACATACCGGCCTGACCGGACTCCCAGCGGCGCCCCAGCTCCTGCAGGAAGGTCTCATTGCTTCCGCCGGCGTTGGCGAGGACGGACAGATTGGCTACGAACCCCAGGTTCATCACGGAATGCCTCCAGATGGACGGCGCGGCACGCGCCTGCGAGCCGCTCCGCACTGCTACCGGCCGGGTGGACCTCCACCCTGGTCAGCGGCAGGAATTTTGGATCACGGTGGCGCCGAGTCTAGGAACCGCTCCCAGGCGTGTCAAGGCAGGCACCCTCAGCGTTAGTTACTGAAATCTCACAGGAATTTTGCGTTGGCGCGCGGCTTGCCAAGTCGCTCCACAGGGCACAGGACGGGCCCTTTTCAGTGGCTTGCGCAACAGGCGTGCCAGCGATTTGGGCACCTTCGGGTGACGTGTTAGGCGGGGAAACCATGGCCAGGAAGCGCATTGGTGAGCTGCTCGTGGAACGCGGCGCGATCACCCCCGAGCAGCTGGAGGCGGGGCTCGCGGCGCAGCGGCAGACGCGGCAGCGGTTGGGCGTGACGCTCATCGGGCAGGGCGCCATCACGGAAGCCACGCTGGCGCAGGCGCTCAGCGAGGCGCTGGGGATGCCGCGGGTGGACCTGGCGGCGATCACCCCGGACTGGGCGGCGGTGCACCTGCTGCGCGCGCGCTTCTGCGAACAGCACGACCTGTTCCCGTACGCGCTGGAGAACGTGGGCGGCAAGCGCCAGCTGGTGGTGGCGATGGCTGATCCGCTGAACATCACCGCCATCGAGGAGATTGAGTTCACCAGCGGGCTGAAGGTCAGCGGCCGGGTGACGGCGCTGTCCGCGGTGCGCGGCGCCATCCTGCGCTACTACCACAAGGTCCCCGTGGCCACGGGCTCCCGCCCCGCTCCGGCGCGTCCGCCTGCAAGGGCCGCTCCGGCGCCCGCGCGGCCGGCCGTGGTGGAGGACGACGAGGAGGTCATCGTCGGCGAGGAGCTGCCCGCGTCGGAGAAGACGCAGCGCACGTCGCTGGCGGACCTCATCCGCGAGCGCGAGGAGCAGGCGAAGCGCAAGCGCGGCGGCGCGGTGGACAAGGCCAAGCCCAAGGCGCCGTCGTCCGGTGGCGGCGGCGTGCTGGACGACCTGGACTACCTCTTCGGCCAGGCGGCGCGCGAGGAGCCGGACCGGCTGGAGGAGCTGGAGCGCCGCTTCTGGGCGCTGATGCGCATCATGGCGCGCAAGGGCCTGCTCACGAACGACGAGTTCCGGCGCGAGCTGGACGACGAGTCCGGCGAGGGCTGAAGCGCCCCCGCCGCTCGCGCTCAGTCCGCGGTCAGGGGCAGCCGCACCGTGAAGGTGGTGCCCTGCCCCAGCGTGCTCTCCACGGTGAGGCGTCCGCCGTGGTTCTCCACGATGCCCTGGCAGATGGACAGGCCCAGGCCGGTGCCGCGCCCTTCGGGCTTGGTGGTGAAGAAGGGCTCGAAGATGCGCGACAGGTTGCGCTGCTCGATGCCGGTGCCGGTGTCCCGCACGCGCACCACCGCCTCCGTGCCCTCCTGAAGCGTGGTCAGATACACCTGTCCGCCGGGCGGCATGGCGTGGCAGGCGTTGGTGATGAGGTTGACGAACACCTGCACCAGGTTGGCGCGCACGGCGGCCAGGGGCGGCACGTCGCTCGCGTATTCGCGCTGCACGCTGACGCGGGCCTGGGACACGACGTGCTCGCAGAAGCCCACGGCCATGTCCACGACGGCGTTGAGCGACACGCGCTCCGGCCGGTCCTGCGCGGGCCGCGCGTAGCTCACCAGGTCACGGGTGAAGCGCAGGATGCGGTGGCTGCTCTCCAGGATCTTCTTCAGCTTCTCCTGGTCCGCGGGGTTCGCGCCCGGCGTCATCCGCGAGCGTTGCAACAGCGCGTCCGCGTAGGTGGCCACCGCGGTCATGGGGTTGTTGATTTCATGCACCACGCTGGCCGCGAGCTGCCCGATGGAGGCCAGCTTCTCCGCGTGGATGATGCGCTTCTCCAGCTCCTTCACCACCGTGACGTCCTGGCCAATGGCGATGACGCCCTCCACCTCGCCCGGCTGGGTCTGCATGGAGGAGGTGGCGAAGGACACGCGCACCTCGCCGCCGTCGCGGGTGAGCAGGCGCGTCTCGAAGTTGTTCACGGACTCGCCGCGCATGGCAGCCGCCAGCACGGGCACCAGCCGCAGCTGCTCGCTGTCCGCCACCAGCGAGGACAGGTCCCGCCCCAGCACCTGCTCCTTGGTGAGGCCGGTGAGCGCGCTCAGCGCCTGGTTGAAGACCACCACCTGCTTGTCCCGGTTCACCACCAGGATGAGGGCGTTGGCCTTCTCCAGCAGCTCCTCCAGGTACTTGCGCACGAACGTCAGCTCGTCGATGAGCTTCGCGTTCTTCACCGCCACGGCGACCTGGCTGGCCAGCTGGAGCAGCACGCGCTCGTCGTGCGCGGGGTCCGCGTCCAGCCCCTCCGGGTACTCCATGTTGATGGCGCCGAAGAGCTGGCCGCTCGCGACCAGCGGGGCGCTCACCGCGCGGGTGCTGCCGTGGAAGAGCAGCGGCACCTCTTCGGAGATGGTCACCCGCCCCTGCGGCAGCGCCGTCTGCGTAAGGTTGGTCTTCTCCACCGAGCGCTGGAAGAGCACCAGCGGCTCGTGCGCGCCCTCCTTGAGGCGGCCTTCCGCGTAGAGCGACGTGAGGCCGCCGGTGCGCGCGTCCACGATGCGGATGCAGAAGGCGCGGCCGGGGAAGAGCTCCTTCACGCCGCGCGCCACCGCGGCCACCAGTTCCTCCTCGCCGCCGGCCTCCGCCACGCTGCGGCCCAGGTCCAGGAGCACGCCTTCCGTGCGCGCCTGCTCCAGCAGGGCCCGCTCCGCCACCACCAGCCGGCCGCTGATGACCTCCGTGTCCACGCGGGCGCGCACCGCCACGGTGTCCGAGCGGCGCGACAGGGTGAGCACCAGCGAGGTGCCGCTCTGGAGCACGAGGTCGATTTCGTGGGACTGCCCGTCCTCCGGGGCCACGGCGTTCGCCAGGGCCTCGGCCACCATGTCCACGCTGATGTCGTGCGTGGCGCAGAAGCGGCGCATGGCCGCGTTCACGGCCGCGATGCGCAGGGACACGTCGCAGACGGCGGCGGGTTCATCCAGCGCGTCGAAGAAGGCCTGGAAGGCGTCGGGGGCCAGATTTCCGGACGGGCGCACGGCGCGGACCTCACTCTTCATGGGAGCTGGCCTTGTCCAAGTCGAGGATCTGCTTCGCCCCCACGTACGACTTCACCTCGAAGCGGGTGATCTTCCCGATCTTCCGGACGATCTCCGCCATGCGCTCCGCCTCGCGGTAGATGATGTCCACCGGCCTGTAGGCGAAGTCCTCCTCCTTGAGCTTGCGCTTGAGCAGCTCCGCGTAGCCCATCACGGAGGTGAGGGGCTGGTTGAGTTCGTGGGCCGCGGTGCCGGCGAGCGCGACGATGACGGCGTTCTTCTCGCTCTCCTCCAGCCGCGTCTCCACGTCGTACAGCTTGCGCTCCAGCTGCACCCGGTCCCGGAGGTCCGTGAAGATGCCCACGGTGAAGGACTCGCGGCCGCCCTCGTAGACGATGGAGGCCGTCATGTTCACGGGCACGCGTTCACCGGAGCGGTGCATCAGCTCCTGGCGCGTGAGCGACAGCCGGCCCTTGCCGCCCATGTCGGGCCCGCGCAGCTGGGCCATGATGCGCTGGGCCTCGCCGGGCGGGTAGAGCTGGAGCGCGTTGAGCTTCTCCTGGGCCTCCTGCGCGGTGTAGCCGCACATGGCCTCCGCGCCCTTGTTGAAGAGGATGATGCGCCCCTTCAGGTCGGCCGCGATGATGGCGTCCACCGACGAATCGATGAGCCGCTCCAGGAAGTCCTTCGTGTTGCGCAGCTCGTCCTCCAGCTTGCGCGCGTGAGTCACGTCGCGGAAGGACAGGATGGTGGCCGCGTCCTCGTCGCGCAGCGGCGCCGCGGACATGGACAGCGTGAGGCACCTTCCCGCGGGCGTGCGCACCACCACGTCCACGCCCATGCGCGCTTCACCGCGCGACGCGGACGTCACCAGCTCCATCAGCACGCCGTCATCCACCGGCTGGGTGATTTGATTCAGGTGCTTGCCCCGGGCCTCGCCGGCGGTCGTGTCCAGCATCTGCGCGCCCGCGGGGTTGAGCGACAGCACGGCGGCCTCGTCGTCGAGGATGGCCACGCCCTCGCTCACATGGGCGAAGAAGAGCTGGTAGGGCTTGAAGGACGCGGCCTTCTCCTCCGCCGCGAGCCGCGCCGTCTGCACGGACTGGAGCACCGACGCGCTCCGGAGCGCCACCGCCGTCGCGTGGGCCACCGTGGTGAGGAAGTCGATTTCGCGCGAGCTGAAGGCCCGCCTGCGCCCGGCCGCGCGCAGGAGCAGCACGCCGCGCACCTGGCCACGGATGGGCAGGGGCAGCGCGGCGATGGCGTGGATGCCTCGCGCGGCCACGGCCCGGCGCTCCAGGTCGCCCAGGAGCGGGTGCGTGGCGGCCTCCTGCATGACCACGGGCTTGCCGGTGCGCACCACCTCGCGGATTTCCGGGTAGCGCGCCAGGTCAATGCGCAGGTCCTTCATGCCCGGGTCGTCGCTGGCGGCGACGATGACGCCTTCGTCCACGCCGCCGCCCACCATCACCAGCGTGGCGCGCGCGATGTCCAGTTGCTCCGCCAGACGCCGCGTCACGCCGTGCAGGAGCGCTTCCACGTCGGAGCTCTCCGCGTAGTCGGCGGTGAGCTCGAGGAGCAGCGCCAGGTCCGTCTGGCTGCGGGCCTGCTCTTCACGCTCGCGGTGGCGCTCCGCGGCGCGCTGGAGGCGCCAGGTGAGCTCGTGCGACAGCCCCTGGTGGGTGACGATGTCCGCGGGGCGCAGCGTGTCCACGGCGGCGAAGCCGCGCGAATCCGGGGACACCACCGCGAGCAGCGTGAGGTGCGGCCCGTTGAGGGACGTGAGCAGCTCCACGACGGCGGGGCCGCAGCCCGGGGCGGTGAGGTCCACCAGCGCCAGGGCCGCGTCGTCCGGGTCGTCCACCACGCGCAGGCCCGCGCGCTCGGCGGCGTCGTTCAGGGGTTCTCGAGCCACCGACCCGGGGGGGGACCAGGACGATGCCGAAGGCGGGTTCCGACGGGGCCGACACGGGGGCGCAGGACTCCGGAGCGAGGGGCCCCGGAGTCTACACAACCCCCGGGGTCAGGGGCAGCCTGACTCGAAGGCCCCCTGGTCCGGCGCCGCCCCGCAGAAGGGCAGCCCCAGGGACAGGCCCGCCTCGCGCGCGGGGGACTGCGCGGACAGCCGGTAGTCGTCCGCGCCGGTGTCCACGAAGGCAGGCGCGCGCTCCTGGGAGCGCTTGTCCAGGCCAGCCTTCGTGCGCCAGTCCGCCAGCCCCACGGTGGCGCCCTCCAGGTTGAACACCGCCGCGCCACTGCTCCGGTAGTACAGGTTGCCGTCCACCACCGCGCCGCTCCGGCCCGAGCCACCGCGCGCGGCGATGCCACAGCCGGCGAAGATGTTGTTGCGCACGTCCAGGCCCTGGCTCGCGCCGTTGGAGCCCGTGCCGAAGATGAGGCACGCGCCGCTCAGGTTCCACACGGTGTTGTGCTGCACCTTCACGTCCACGGACGCGTCCACGCGGATGCCAGTGCCCTCCTCGCCGTCCGCATCTCCCAGGCCGTCGTGGATGAGGTTGCGGCGCAGGATGACGCGCGTGGGGGGCGCGCCCTCGCGGTTGCCACCAATCTGGATGGCGCGCGCGTTGGCGTAGAAGACGTTGTCCTCCAGCGTGACGTCGGACGGGGACATGTGGACGATGACGCCCTCGCCCGCGGAGGTGGACACCGAACGGTGGTTGTAGATGGTGTTGCCGCGCAGCGTGACGCGGGTGCACGTCTTGATGTCCGCGCCGTTCTCCCGGTTGTCGTGGAGCCGGTTGTCCTCCACGAGCAGGTTGTCGAACGGCGTGCCCGGGTTGGTGGCGCCGCCCTCCGGTCCCAGGCACTGCACGCCGTCGCCGGAGTTGTGGTGGATGTCATTGCCGCGCACGGTGACGTTGCTGGCGGAGGTCTGCACCGCGACGCCGTGGCTGTCCACGTCGCCCTGGTCGAAGTGGGAGATGTCGTTGTCCTCGATGAGGACGTCGTGCGCCTTCTCCGTCACGTAGACGCCCGCGCCCTCCGTGCCGTTCTTCACGATGCTGTCGCGGAGCACGCCGTGGTGCGCGCCCGCGCCGCGCCACATCACCGCGAAGGCGGACTCGCCGCCCACGTCCACCGTGAGCCCCTGGATGTTCCAGTACGCGCCGCTCACGTCCACCAGCGCCGTCTCGCCAATGGAGCCCCCCTTGAGGATGGCCGTGGCGCCCGGCGCGGCCCTCAGCGTCAGCGGCTTGTCCGCCGTGCCCTGACGCTCCTTCAGCGCCACGTGCTCGCGCCACGTGCCGGATTGGAGGAAGACCGCCTCGCCGGGCTTCACCAGGGACACCGCTCGCGCCACCGTGCGCAGGGGCAGCGCTTCCGTGCCCGCCGCGGAGTCGTTGCCGCTGGGGGACACCCAGAGCACGCGCGTGTATTGCGGCTCGGCGGGCGGCGGCGGTTCGGGCTCTTGCGGTTCCGTGGGCGGTGGGTCTACCGGATCCGTAGGCGGATCCGTGGGCGGATCCGTGGGAGTGGTGCCGCCGTCGGTGGCGACGCCTCCGTCCTCGTCAGGGGACGTGCCCGCGTCGGCCGGTGTCTGGGGCCTCCCGGGCGGAGTGATGATGGGCGGACCGGACGTGCCCGGAGGTGTGGCTGTCGCGGGCTCGACCTTGCCGGTACAGCCGACGGTGCCAGCGAGCATCCCGGTGGCACAGACGATGGTCGTCAGGGTCTGGCGGAAGCGCATGTGGACTCCTCGTAGGGGTTCACGGCGCGGGGGTGCGCTCGCGGGGTCGGCGGGCAACGGGAACACGCGTGCCGAGCATTCCCCGTCAGCCGTGGACTTCGCTGTCGCCTGGTCGCAGGGCAGCCGAGCAGGAATGTGAATCCGCGCGGTTGGGCCTGGCGCCAGGGACCCGCGAATGTGCCGGAGGGTGGTCAGCGCGCGCAGAAACACGCGGGCCGTGCTCCCCGGCATGAGGAACACGGCCCGGATGCGGCGACGGATGAAGGCTTCAGGGGGAAGCGGAGTCCTGGGCCTCCCGGCCGAGGAGCGCATCCAGTTCCCCGCGAGCCTCCAGGTCATACAGGTCATCGCAGCCGCCGACATGACGGCCCGCGATGAAGATCTGGGGCACGGTCTGACGGCCGCAGCGACGCATCATCTCTTCGTGTCGCGCTTCGTCCGCGGCGACATCCACCTTCTGGAACTCGCAGCCCTTCTCGTTGAGCAGGTCCATGGCCTGCCGCGAATAGGGGCAGGTGCGCTTCATGTAGACGACGACCTCGAGCATTACGACCTCCTGCGTCGAAGGGTGGGGACGCATCCCGCGGCCCGCAACCCGGCGCGAGTGCGCTCGCTCCCCTGCCCGGCCCCCTTCAGCGGGCCCCAGACACGGGCACGGTCGCGGGCAGGCGCGCGCTGGCCTCCCGGGCACGTCCGCGCAGGTCCCACGCATAGAGGGCACACCACTGGAGCACGGCGGTGAACACGAACAGCAGCGGCCACAGCGGCGTGTAGTGCAGCCGCAGGAGGTACAGGCCCGCGTAGTACACGTAGAACTGGAGCACGAACGCGAGCAGCGAGTGCCGGCCAATGACGCTCGCCACGCGCAGCCAGCGCGACAGGTATCCGGCCTGCTCGGCGTGAATCAAGAGCCCCAGCAGCGCGAGCGCCGTGCCGCCATAGAGCGCGACATAGGCGGGTCCCGGCGGGTACTTCTGCGACTGCGATGTGAGCGCCATCAGCGTGTCGAAGCCCGCGCCATGCCACAGGTGGTGCACCGCGATGTGGAGCACCACCAGCGCCGCGCCGCCCATGGCGATGCCCAGGCCCACGAGCTCGAAGCGGCGCCCCACGCCCTTCACGTCCGCGCGGCCCCACGTCCCCAGCCACTCGCCGAACATGCTGCCCACCAGGTACACGCCCAGCCACGGCACCACCGGGAAGCTGGAGAGCAGCACGGTCAGCTCACGCTGCCCGAAGAAGACCTCCTTGAACGCGCGCGCCACGACCCACTCCGGCCACCAGCACAGGCTCACCATCCAGCTCAGCACGAACAACCCCAACCCCAGCACCGCGCGGGCCCGTCCGTTCAGCCGCGTCACCACCCAAGGCCCCACGAGCAGCGCCACCGCGAGGGTGTCCGTCACCGGCAGGGCTCGCAGCAGGACCCACGGCTCGTCCGGCCAGAAGCGGTACGTGGGCACGATGAGCAGGTGGCCCGCGGTGAGCAGGAACAGGCCCCGGCGCTGGAGCCGCGTGCGCAGCGGGCCGAAGTCTCGGCTGCGCGCGGCCAGGAGGCCCAGCATCAGGCCGCTGATGACCATGAAGCCGGGCGTGGCCAGCCGCGTCAGCAGGTTGAGCCGCTCGCGCAGATGCGCGGCCTCACCTCCGAGCGGATAGAGATACGCGTCCGCGAAATGCGAGAGGAACACGAGCAACATCACCGTGCCCCGCATGGCATCCACCGCTTCCAGCCGCCCCGAGGCGGACCTCGCCCCTGGCACCTGCTCGCGCTGCATGGGAAATCCTTTCGGAAGAAGGCGCGCGGTCTTTGATGGCATCCCCCACCCGCCTTCGCGGGTGCCTGCCCTGCGCGCCTGATGACAGGGATAGCACCGCCGGCATCAAAGACAAACATTCGGCGGGCAAACCCTTGTCACTGGAATCCTTGTCGCGCCAAGCATCGGCTCTGGGTTGAGCGCCGGCAGGGATGGGTGGGCCGCCGTGCCGGGTGCCTGCCCGGTGGGGAGGTGGACGGGCATCTGGAGGGGAGCGGCGGGACCGGGCGTGCTAGGTAGGAGTCATGTCTCCCCGACGCCCCGAAATCCTCGCCCCCGCTGGTGACCTGGAGTCGTTGCGTGCCGCCCTCGCCAGTGGCGCGGACGCCGTCTACTTCGGGCTCGATGAAGGCTTCAACGCGCGAGCCCGCGCGGAGAACTTCTCGCTCGAGCGGTTGCCTGAGACGGTGGGGCTCATCCACCGGGCGGGCGCGCGTGCCTACGTGACGCTGAACACGTTGGTGTTCGAGCCGGAGCTGCCGGTGGTGGAGCACCTGTTGCGCGGCGTGGCAAAGGCAGGCGTGGACGCGCTCATCGTGCAGGACCCGGCGGTGGCGCTGCTCGCGCGGGCCATCTGCCCCCAGTTGGAGCTGCACGCGTCCACGCAGATGACGCTGTCCAGCGCGGAGGGGGCGCGGTTCGCCACGGGCCTGGGCTTCACGCGCATGGTGGTGCCGCGCGAGCTGTCGGTGGCGGAGATCCGCCGGCTGGCGTCGCAGACGGACATCGAGCTGGAGGTCTTCATCCACGGCGCGCTCTGCATGTCGTGGAGCGGTCAGTGCCTCACGAGCGAAGCGTGGGGCGGCCGGTCCGCCAACCGGGGCCAGTGCGCGCAGTCGTGCCGGCTGCCGTACGACCTGGTGGTGGACGGCGAGACGCGCGACCTGGGCGAGGTGAAGTACCTGCTCAGCCCCAAGGACCTGGCGGGCGTGCGCGCGGTGCCGGAGCTGGCGGACATCGGCGTGCACAGCCTGAAGATCGAAGGCCGGCTCAAGGGCCCGGCCTACGTCTCCAGCACGGTGCAGGGCTACCGCCGCTGGCTGGACGGCGTGATGGCCGGCAAGCCCGACGGCGCGCGGCTGGCGAAGGACCTGGCGGAGATGTCGCTGTCGTACAGCCGGGGCTTCTCCCACGGCTTCCTGGCGGGCTCCGACCACCAGACGCTGGTGGAGGGGCGCTTCCCCAAGCACCGCGGGCTGTACCTGGGCCGGGTGCATGCGGTGTCCGGCAAGGACGTGCTCGTGGTGCCGGACGACCGGCCGTGGACGGGCGCGCTGGGTCTGGGCGACGAGCGCCCGGAGGCCCCGGCGGGCAACGTGTCCGCGCCGCTCACGGGCGAGCCCGACCCCGCGGACGTGGATCCGCGTCCGGGCATGGGCGTGGTGTTCGACGCGGGCGCGCCGGAGGACAAGCACGAGCCGGGTGGTCCCATCTTCCGCGTGGAGCGCGAGGGCGACGCGTGGGTGCTGGGCTTCGGCCATCCGGGTCCGGACCTGGGCCGCGTGGCACCGGGGCAGCGCGTGTGGCTGAACAGCGACCCTGCGCTCGCGCGGCGCACGGGCGATCTGCTCGCGGAGGGCGAGCCCGAGGGCCGCATCCCGCTGTCGCTTTGGGTCTCCGGCGCGGAGGGCACGCCGCTGCGCGTGCGGATGAGCACCGCGCGCTTCACGCGCGAGGCAACGGGCACGACGCTGCTCGCGCCGTCGCGGGGCGCGGGCGTGGACGCGGCGCTGCTGAAGGACAAGCTGGCCGCGCTGGGCGGCACGTCGTTCCACCTGGCGGAGCTGGATGCGTCCGGGCTGGCGCCGGGGCTGCACCTGCCGGTGTCGGAGCTGAAGGCGCTGCGGCGGCAGCTGGTGGCGGAGCTGACGGCGGACGTGGAGCGGGGGCCTGCTCGGACCGTGAGCACGGAGGCGGTGGAGGCCGGCGTGCGTCAGGACCTGCTGGCGAAGGTGGCTTCGCGGCCGGCGGAGGAGGCGCCCCGGTTGCTGCCGCTGTGCCGCGACGACGCGCAGCTGGAGGCGGTCATCGCCGCGGGCCTGCGCGAGGTGGAGCTGGACTGGATGGAGATGGTGGGGCTCCAGAAGGCCGTGGAGCGGGCGCGCGCGGCGGGGCTGCGCGTCACCATCGCCACGGTGCGCGTGCAGAAGCCCGGCGAGGAGGGCTACGACACGCGCCTGGACCGGCTGCGCCCGGACGCGGTGCTGGTGCGCCACTGGGGCGCGATGATGCACTTCCTGGAGCAGCCGGCGGGGGCTTCGCGGCCGGTGCTGCACGGGGACTTCTCGCTGAACGTCACGAACTCGCTGACGGCGGCGCACCTGTTGAGCCTGGGACTGGACACGCTGACGGTGTCGCACGACCTGGATTCGGAGCAGCTCTTCGCGCTCTTGGAGCAGGCGCCGGCGCACCGGTTCGCGGTGGCGCTGCACCACCACATCGCGACGTTCCACACGGAGCACTGCGTGTATTCACACACGCTGTCCAACGGGCGCGACTACAAGACCTGCGGGCGGCCGTGTGAGAAGCACGCCATCGCGCTGAAGGACCGGCTGGGCCTGGAGCATCCGGTCATCGTGGACGTGGGGTGCCGCAACACGGTGTTCAACGCGCAGGCGCAGAGCGCGGCGTCGCTGGTGCCCCGGCTGCTGGAGCGCGGCGTGCGGCGCTTCCGCGTGGAGTTCGTGCGCGAGACGCGCGAGGAGGCCACGCGGGTGCTGGGCGCGTATCAGGAGCTGCTCGCGGGCCGGCTGTCGCCCGCGGAGGCGGTGAAGCGCGCGGCGGTGCACGAGCAGTTCGGCGTCACGCGCGGCACGATGCAGGTGCTCAAGCACCCGGCCGCGAACGCGCGCTGAGACACGGTGCGCGCAGGGCTCCTGCTGCTTCGAGCCCTGCCCTTCTGTCTGTTCAGGCGATGTGGAGCACGTCCCCGTGGGACGAAGCACTCCGCAGCCACTTCATGCGCAGGAGGACGAACAGCAGCGTCATCGCGGCGAACCACTTCCAGTGGGTGGGATCGATGCCATCCCCCGCCTGCTCGACATGCTCCACCAGCGTGTCCGCACTGATGAGGATCTCCATGCCGAGCAGCAGCGGCCCGATGAGGGCCACCGCCACGCAGCCCCAGGTCAGGAGGTCGCGGAAGGCCGAGACGGGGCGCCGGGACGACGGGGCCATCAGGCCCAGGACGTCGTGGCCATCACGGGCTCCGCGCCGCAACCATCGCAGCAGCAGGAACACCACCACCGGTGAGCACCAGAGCGCGTAGAACAAACCCGTCCCGGGCGGCGGCGGACCACAGACATCCGCGAGCGTGAACTGCATGAGGGCACCCTCCTCCCCCGCAGTCTACCGCAGTCAGGCCGCGGCCGCGGACGGGGGCTCGGACTTGGGCGTCACGAGGTTCACCGGCTCACCGTCCTCACCCAGCACCACCGGCGCGATGCCCAGCTTGCGCTCCACCAGCGCGTGCCCCAGGTAGACGAGCGGCGTCAGGCCAATGGCCACCAGCAGCTTCACCGCGTACGAGGTGAAGATGATCCGGAAGATGACCTCCTGCGGCAGCACGCCCGTCCAGGCGACGAACTGCACCACCACCGTGTCGATGAGCTGCGACACCACCGTGGAGCCCGTGGCCCGCAGCCACAGCATCCGGTTGTTCGTCACCCGCTTGAGCAGGTTGAACACCGAGATGTCCAGGAACTGGGCCACCAGGTACGCCACCATCGACGCCATCAGGATGCGCTGCGAGCCGCCGAACACGTTGTTGAACGAGGCCGCCACCGTCCCGCCGTAGTCCTTGGCCTCCGTCATCGGCGCCCACGGAATCTGGCCCGCCAGCGCGACAATCACGAACGTGAAGATGGCCATGAAGAAGCCCACCCACGTCACGAACCGCGCGACCTTCTTGCCGTAGAACTCGTTGAGGATGTCCGTCAGCAGGAACGTCACCGGGAACGGCAACATGCCCACCGACATCACCGCCACCACCGGGCCCAGGTGCACCTCGAACAGCTTCACCCCGATGATGTCGCCCACCACCAGTGAGGTGATGAACAGCCCCGCGAGCACCACGAAAAGCTGAATCCGCCGGTCCAGGGTCATCCGATGCGTCCTTCAAGAGCAGAGGCGCCCCTACTGCTAGCACACCCTCCCGCCCCCGTCGCTTGGACGCCCGGGGCCTATTCGGGCAGGTAGTACTGCCTGCCCGGCCCCACGGGCACCGTCTCCCCGGAGCCGCCCGCTTCCGACAGCACCAGGCGCGGCCGGTACACCCCCAGCACCGTCTGTTCGGTCGCCGTCGGGTTGTCGTAGCCGTGCCCGAAGACCTCCGGGCCGCTGAACGCCATCCCGCGCCCCACCGGCTGTCCTTGCAGCACCAGCCCCGCGCCCAGCACCAACTCCATTCCTTCCGTGTGGCCGTCCGCGCGCGGCGGGATGCTCGCCCCTGGCTCCACCCGCAGCCGGTACACGCCGTAGGTCGCGCCCTCGTGGATGACGTCCACGTGGCCGAAGGGCTTCGCGTCCGTCCGGTACACCATCTCCTCCGCGGTGCGGTGAACCTGGAGCGACGGGATGGCCCAGCCTGTCAGCGCCTCCGGCTTGGTGACCCGCACCGTGGCGGCGTGCAGCGGCGCGTGCGGCGCGGCGTCCGTGGGCGGCGCCAGCAGGTAGCGGCACACCGCCTCCGCCGCGGACTCCAACAGCTCGAAGCGGCACGCATCCAGGAGGAAGCGCAGCTCTCCGGCCAGGCGCCCGTAGTGCACGGTGTTCGCCAGCCGCCCGCCCACCGCCGCCTGCCGGGCGTCCAGGAAGAGCGCCACGTCCAGCCGCAGCGGCTGCGGCGTCACGCGCTCGCGGTTGTAGAGTCCCACGATGACGTCCACCGTGAGCCCGCGCAGCTCCATCACGTCCAGCGGACGGCCCTGCGCGTCGGTGACCACGGGGTGGATCCACACGGGTTCCTGGCTCACAGCTGCGCGCTCCTTCCGCCATCCACGGCGATGACCTGCCCGGTGAGGTACGGCGCCTCGCGCGCGAGGAACACCACCGTGCGCGCCACGTCCTCCACGCTGCCCTCGCGGCCCATGGGCACGCGGTCGAGCACTTCCTTCCGCGCGGCTTCGTCGAAGTGCTCCGGGAACGCCACCACGCCCGGCGAGATGGCGTTGACGCGCACGTGTGGAGCCAGCTCCACCGCCAGCGCGCGCGTGAGCATCACGAGCCCCGCCTTGCTCACCGAGTAGTGCGAGTAGTGGCTCACCGCCCGCTCCCCGCCGATGTCGGTGAGGTGCACCACCAGCGGGTCCTTCCCCGCGCGCAGCGACGGCAGCAGCGCCTGCGTGAGGAAGAAGGGCGCGTCCACGTTCACGGCGAGCATGCGGCGGTACTGCTCGCGCGTCACGGCCGCGAAGTCCACCCGTTCATAGAGCCCCGCGTTGTGGACGACCACGTCCAGCGCGGGGTGCGCCTCCCGCACCCGCGCGCCCAGCGCGTCCACGGCCCGCGCGTCGGAGAGGTCGCCGCTGTACAGCGTGACGGCGCGGCCCAGCTCGCGCAGCTCCTGCGCCAGCGACTCCAGCGGCTCCATGGAGCGGTTCGCGTGAAGCGCCAGGTCGTAGCCGGCGCGGCCGAGCGCGCGCGCCACCGCGCTGCCGATGCGCACGCCCGCGCCCGTGATGAATGCGGTCCCCATATGCGGGCCCTGCCTAACAGGCCCGCCCGCGAAAAAACACCGCGGGGCGATACCTGGAGACCCCTCTCCAGGCACCGCCCCGCGGCACTGCGTCGTCCCCTTTGCGTCGTTCGTCCCGTCTCGTCTCCTCGTGTTGACTACGGGTAGTAGACCACCGTCTGCCAGCGGCGCCCGCCGTACGGCACCCAGACCCACTCCGTCACCGCCTGGTAGCCGCCCGCCACATAGCGCTGGTCGTAGTAGCCCGGCGTGCAGCTCACGTGGCGGCCGCGGCGGCCACGGGACACGCACTGCTCGGGGACCCAGACCTGCTCGTAGCGCGCCGGCACCCAGCGCTCCACCGTCTGCAGCTCGTAGCGGCCGCGCGAGTCCACCGGGCGCGGCATGGGGCCGTGGTTGCAGTTCGGGCCGCGGCAGCCCATGAAGCGGCGCGTCTTCGCGTCGTCGTTGTCGTAGCGGAACGCCTGGCCCTGCGGCGCGGAGTCCCAGCCGCCGTTGTACCGCTGCTGGCCGCCCCACTGCGCATCCGCCCGGGTCGGGCCGCGCCAGTCCGCCGCGAACGACGTGGAGGAACCGAGCAGCATTGCACCGAAGGCCAGGGTCGCGAGTCCGAGCTTGAAAGCCATGTCTTCCATCCTCCGTCCGAGTTGCTTGTCCTGACTGACGGGGCCCCCGCCGGAACATTCAAATCCCGTCGAGTCACGCTCAACCCCGGTGGCGGGGCCGGGGGGATGTGGGTACACCTCGTCCCATGTTCCACCGCGACGGCCCCACCTTCCGCGAGCTTGCACGGCAGGCCCTCACCTCCGTCGAGCAGGGCTACGACCTGCTCGCGCCCAAGTTCGAGCACACGCCGTTCCGCACGCCGGATCCGGTGCTCAAGGCCGCGCTCGCGCACGTGGGCCCCGAAGGCAGCGTGGGCAGCGCCCTGGACGTGTGCTGCGGCACCGGCGCCGCGATGCGTGTGCTGCGTCCGCTGTGCCGTGAGCGCGTCGTCGGGTTCGACCTGAGCCAGGGCATGCTGGATGAAGCGCGGCGCAGGCTCGCGGATGCACCGGGCAGCGCGGCGCTCGACTTCGTCCGGGGCGATGCGCTGGCGCTGCCCTTCGACGCGGCGTTCGAGCTGATCACCAGCTTCGGCGCCTTCGGGCACATCCTGGAGGAGGACGAGCCGCGCCTCGTCGAGGGCATCACGCGGGCGCTGAAGCCCGGCGGCCGCTTCGTCTTCGTCACCGCGCAGCCACCGTCCGCGCTCAACCCCGGCTACTGGGTGGCCAAGGGCTTCAACGCCGCCATGCGCGTGCGCAACGCGCTCTGGAAGCCGCCGTTCGTCATGTACTACCTGACGTTCCTCGTGCCCCGCGCCCGCGCGCTGCTGGAGGCGGCGGGCTTCGACGTGGCGGTGCGCGAGGGCGACATGCCGGAGCCCTTCGGCCGGCTCGTCACCGTCATCGCCACGAAGCGCTGAAGCGGCCAGGCCTCAAGGCGCGGCCGTGGCGGCTTCGGACTCCGCGTACTCCACCGCGAGGATTTCGTACTCCACCGTGCCGCGCGGGCGCTCCACCTGCACGGCCTCGCCGGCCTCCTTGCCCAGGAGCGCGCGCGCCAGCGGAGACTCCACGCTCAGGCGCCCCGCCTTCACGTCCGCTTCATCCGGACCGACGATGCGATAGCGCATGCGCGCGCCGTCCTCGTCCTCCAGCACCACCCACGCACCGAAGAAGACGCGGCCCGCCTGCGAGGGATCCGGCGCCACCACCCGCACATCCTCCAGGATGGCGGTGAGTTCGCGCGCCCGGCGCTCCCGCTCGCGCTTGCGCACGACCGCTTCCAGCTCTGGCCAGTCCCGGGGCGCGGGCCCCTGAAGCTCCAGCAGCTCCTCCTGGAGCGCGCGGTAGCCCTCCGGCGTGATGTAGCGCTGCTCCGCCGACGTCGACCGGGGACGCGCGGGGGTGAGCCCCTCGTCGCCGCCCCCGTCTTCCTTGGTGAATGCCTTCGACATGGCCCGCTCCCTTCTCCCGGGAAATTTCTCAACGTTTCCCGGGCTTTGCATGCCGGGTCCGCCTGCCCGCCCGCTTTTGAATGGCGCAATTTTACTACGCAAGCGGAATCCGCCAGGATTCGAGGGCATGCACCTCCCCCGAGCCGTGCCTCGCTTCGAGCATCGCCTGGCCGTCCGTCTGCGCGGCATGCTGCCGCTCTACACGCGAGATGTGTCGGAGAGCGGCTTCTGCGCGGAGATGCTCCAGCCGATGAAGGCGGGCGATCTCGTGGAAGGCGCGTTGCTGCTGGGGGACGAGGAGGTCCCCTTCCAGGCGCGGGTGATGTGGTCACGCCGCTCCGCCGGGGAGCGCACGCGCGGACGCTGCGGCGTGCGCTTCGTCACCATCGGCGAGGACTTCCAGCGGCGGCTGGAGGCGTTCAGGCGCTTGCAGGGCAGGCGCCTGATTCGCTGGTTCACCTGACGAGCCGGGCCTACTTCGCCGCTTCGGACGCCGCCGGGGCCGCGGCCTCGGAGGGAGCGTCGGGCGTCGCGGGCGTGGTGGACGGCTCCACGGCGGACTCGGCCGGGGGAGCGATGGGGGCGCCTTCGGGCGCGGGGGCCTCACCGGAGGGCACCACCTGGAGCTTGTAGCGGCTCACGCCCTTGGGCAGCACGACCTCCACCAGCGGGTTCTCCTTCACCAGGCCCGGGTCGAGCTTGAGGGAGAACTCGCCGTTCTCGTCGGTGGTCGCGTTGATGTGGTTGCGGTACTCGCCGCCGAGCACCTTGGCGCCCTTCACCGGCTGGCCCGTCGCGGCGTCCGTCACGCGCAGCACCACGAGCTGTCCCTCCTGGAACGCGGTGGCGCCGTTCGCCTGGATGACTTCGTTGTAGCGCGGGCGCAGCGCGCAGGCGGACAGCAGCGCGGAGGAGAGGACGGCAAGGGTCAGCAGGTTGCGGCGAAGGCTCATGGAATCCATCCAGGCTGGGAAGCGGTACGGCGGAGGCGCGGCAGCATAGCCGCCAGCCACCGGACGCCAAGTCTCCGGTGCGTGACAGCCCCCGTGTGCGGCATCCGCCCCCACGCCGGGTCGCGAAATTCCCGGCAGGCAGGCACGGCATGCGCCTTCCTTCTCAGGGACCGGTGGAGCCGTCAGCCCTTCCACCCGCCCGCTTCCAGCACCATCTCCCAAGGTGTCCGGGCACATCCTTCCCCCGCCCGCACGGAGGTCATTGCTCCATGGATGAGACCTATACGGAGACATCCGAACGCGTCGCGCGTCCGGAGCGCCGCTTCGCGATGGAAAACGGGCGGGCCGAGTACGCGACCATTCCAGCCGACACGCGCGTGGAGGAGAGCCGCATCGTCTGGAAGCACAACCGGTTCGACGTGAGCGTGCTGACGATGGTGCTCATCAGCACCATCACGTTCTTCATTCCGCTGTTCAACGGCCTGCTGGCCGGCACGTTCGGGGGCTTCCACGCGGGGCGGCCCCGCCGGGCGCTGGCCGCCGCGGCCGTCGCCTCGGTGGTGGTGCCCGCCGCGTTCTACGTGGCCTTCAACGTCTTCAGCGTGGGCGGCGAGCGCATCTTCCTGGGCCTGGGCTGGGGGAACTGGACGCTGCTGCACGTCATCGGCCTGTTCATCGGGGCGCTCTGCGGCGCCGCCAGCCGTCCGGTGTTCACCGGTGAGTTCCCCGTCTTCCGTACGCAGTCCGTCAGCGGACCTCCACTCCTAGCGCAAGGCGATGTCGCGCCAACCCTTCCGGAAGGCTCGCGAGACTTCTCCCGGGACCTGCCCACGACGCGAGTGTCCCCTCCCAGTGGACCTGTGCGCGGGGAGTGAGCAGCACGCTCCAGCGGGAGATGCGCCCCAGGTACCACTCCACCTGGAGCGTCGCGTCCGCCTCGTGCGTGAAGCCCGGCGTGATGCCCGTGCGCCACGACGGCACGTACGTGGCCTCCAGGCGCAGGGCGCTGTTGCCTGGACCGGGCAGGCCCAGACGATGGGCCAATGACAGACGGGGCCCCACCGTGGGGACCGTCTCCGTGGGGCTCCAGGCCATCGTGGCCTGGGCACCCAACCCCACCGCGAGGAAGGTGTCGAAGCGCTCCGAGGCCGCCACCACGCCCAGCGCCTCCGCCTCCACCGTCGCGCGGTAGGGCAGCGGACGGCCGATGTCCGTGGACATCTTCGCCTCCGCGCCCCAGCCCAGCGAGTCGGAGAACGACCGCTGCTGCTGGGGCAGCTCGGGCATCAGCGTGCGGTAGCCCACCAGCGTCAGGCGCGAGCCGAGGATGCGCGGCACGCCCCAGCGCGGCTCCACCGACAGCTCTCCGTCCAGCACGCGCAGCTCGCTGCTGGACTGGAAGCCGTGCAGGCGCGCGTCGCCCAGGGCCTCGTTCATCGCGGAGGTGCGCAGGCTCACCACCGGCCGCGCGGCGCCCACCTCCGGGAAGTCCACGCCGCCACTCACCACCGTGCGGGCCGCGCCGGATTCGCGCAGCGCGCCCCGGGCCCAGGTGGTCTCCAGCTCCACCTTCTGTTCATGGTCCTTCGCGAGGAAGGCCCGCGGATCCACGTCCGCGAGCGGTCCGTCATTGAGCGCACCCTGAGCTTCCGTGGCCGCGGCGAAGGCGGCCTCGGTGTGCTCCGCGCGGACCAGGGCCTTGAGCTCGTCCGGCGTGGGCAGCCGCTTGATGGCGGTGTCCAGGGCCTGCTGGAGCAGGGCCGTGCGGTCGAGCACCGCGAGCTTGCGCTGCATGGCGTCCTCGCGCTCGAAGAGGAGCTGCCGGTCCTTGACACCCTGGGCGGCGCCGCCCTGCCCCTTCAGGTCGAGGGCGACGAGGCGCTCGCGCTCGATGGCGAGCTTCTCTCCTTCGGCCTGGTCCACCGCCGCGCGCTCCACCCGCACCGCGTGCGCCACGTAGGCATGCAAGGCCTCGCGGGTTTCGGCGCGCGCGGAGGGCGGTGCGGCGTCGAGCGCCGTCGTCACGGCGTGGAGCAGCTGTTCGTAGGCCTGCCTGCGCACGCCGGGTTCGGGGGACTGGAGGCGGCGGTGCACGTGGTGCAGCGGCGCGAGCGCGGTGGACGGAAGCAGGGAGGCCAGCTTCGTGAGCAGCCGCTCCTCTTCCACGAGCGCGCGCCGGGCGCGGTCTCCCGTGGATTCGAGGGCGTCCGGGACGTGCTCCAGGAGCGGCACCTTGCGCCCGTTCGCGTCCACGACGCTCGTCTTCGCCAGCGTGTCCAACGTGGCCGTGGGCAGGACCCACAGCATGCCGGGCGCGCTCACGTGACGGCCGTTCTCCAGCGAGCCATTGAGGAGGAAGAGCAGCGCGGCGGCGCAGTTGTCGGTGAAGAAGTAGTAGCCCAGGTAGCCGCGACGCTCGAGCTCCCAGATGCGCTCCAGCATGCGCTGGGACTCGCCGGGCGTGAGGTTCAGCCGGAAGCGGCGGATGGTGCGCTGCTCCAGCTCCAGCGACTCGTGGGTGATGTCGCCCAGGGTGCCGGTGAGGAAGACGGTGCTGTAGCCGCCCGTCATGCCCTTCATCAGGTAGCCCAGGCCCTTCTCCTCCATGCCGGTGAGGGCCACGAGCTGCACGACGCGCTCGAAGCCGGGGCCCTGCACCATGGCGCCTTCGCGCCAGACCGGGCGCAGGAGCAGGTGACCGAAGAGGGACTGGGGCTGGCGGCCCGTGGCCGCGACGAGCAGGACCTCCAGGTGCGAGAGCGCCTCCGCTTCCGCCCACGCGTCGAAGGCCGGGCAGTCTCCCCGCGCGGGCAGCGTGCCCAGGCGCGCCTCCGAGATGAACTCCGACAGGGCGCGCGTCTTGGACAGCTCCTGACAGCGCACCTGATCATCCTCGGGCAGTGCATCCGGGCGCAGGGACTCCACGGGGACGAGCAGCTCCTCCGCGAACGTGACGAGGTCCAGCGAGGCGCTCGCCTGCCCCCGGGCGCGGCTGAAGGCCCCCGCGTAGGTGATGCTCGCGGTCTCCTTCCACGTGAGGGGGCGCTCGAGGGGGAGCAGCCATCCGTCCAGCCTGCGCCACTGGGGACGCTTGCTCCAGCCGCGCGCGTCGTCCCAGCGCTGCATCACGGCGTGCACCACGGCGCGGCGGCGCCACAGGTGTTCGGCCTCCGTGTCGGTGAGCCGTGACAGGCGCAGCGTGGCCCGGCGCTCCTCGGAAGGGGCGTAGCGATAGAGATGGAACTGCTCGCGCTGCTCCGACCAGTCCGGACGGTCCTTCGTGCCGTCACCCAGGCCCAGCGGCGCGGGCTCCGCGTGGAGCACGAACTCCAACCGGCCTCCGGGCGGACGGCGCATCGCGGGAGGCAGGGTGGCGAGCCCCGCCTCCACGTCCGAGACCAGCGAGGCATCCCGCGCCGCGGCACCGCGAAGGACGATGCCCGACGTGGCCTCCAGGGCCGCGACCCGTTCGGCCAGGACGATCTCCGGGGACAGCTTCTTCAAGAACGCCGGCACCGCCAGGTGGCCCAGGGGTTCTTGAGCCTGCGCGCTCACGGGCAACAGCAGCACCGTGAGCCATCCCATCCAGGCTGGGCGGGGCCTCACTGGAGGGCCTCGGCCGCTTGGGGCGCACCCTCCTGTTCCTGGAGGAAGGCCTGCCGGTCCTCTTCGAGCCGGGGTTCGGTGCGCGCCAGCTGGCCCACGCGCTCCAGCCAGGCGCGGGCGCGCTCGGGCGTCAGCGTCTTCGCATCCGCCATCATCAGCAGCTCCTTGCGGTGCGTGCGGAGCAGCTTGCCGAAGACCTCCAGGTTCTCACGTCGGATGCGCGCCGCCTGCGCCAGGTCCTCCACCGTCGGGCCCGCGCCCAGCGCCAGGTCCTCTCGCAGCTGGTGCGTGCGGGCTCGCAGGTACACCTGGGCCGCGTGCCCCACTTCCTTCGGAGAAGGAGAGGGCCGCTTGTTCTTGCGCCGCTCCGCGCGCGCGTACGACTGCCAGATGACGATGCCCAGGCCCATCACCGTCAGCGCCACCGTGGCCGTCGACAGGAGCTGATTCTCGCGGCCGTTGCTGCTCTCGCTGCGCGTGCGCGAATCGTCGCCCTGGTCCACATGGTTCGACTCACTGCTGCCCGCGTTGCTGTGCTCGCTGGAGCCCCCTTCTCGCGAGCTGTGGTCGCTGGAGCCCGAGGAGTCGCTTGAGTCCGAGGAGTCGCTTGAGTCCGAGGAGTCGCTGGAGCCCGAGGAGTCACCCGAGTCCGACTTGCTCGAATCCCCATGGCTGGAGTTGCCCGAGTCGGAGTCGCTGGACTCGCCCGAGCCCGACTCGCTGGAGCCCTCGTCGCTGGAGCCGTTGGAGTCCGACCTGCTCGAGTCCCCACCGCTGGAGTTGCCCGAGTCGGACTTGCTGGACTCGCCCTGGCTGGAGTCCCCCTGGCTGGAGTTGCCCGAGTCCGACTGGCTGGAGTCACCCTGGCTGGAAGCGCCCGAGTCCGATGAGTTGCCCGAGTCCGACGCCCCCGCGGCCCGCAAGCCCGCGGCGGGTCCGCGACACCCCACGGCGAGCATCAGCATCGACGCCGTCACCACGCGCTTCCACGAAGACTTCGTCCGCATCCATCCCCCTCGAAAGGGCGCCACCGGGCCTGGCGCCAGCCAGTGCCCTAGCCAACCGCATGCCGGGCGCTGAATTGTGCATTATCGGGAGGTTGCTGGATCGTCTGACGCAATACGGCGCGAAAAACAGGTCCCAGGGTGCGTCAAGCGCTTCGCGCCCCTGATTCACCACGGGTGTGACGAACGCCCTCCTCCAGGAAGAGCCGTTTCAGATAGGGATTGAGGAAGCGCCCCTCCGGGTCCAGTTGCTCGCGCACGCGCTGGAAGTCGTCCCAGCGGGGATACAGATGTTTCAGTGTCGCGGCCGTCTGGGTGTGCAGCTTGCCCCAGTGCGGCCGGCCGCCGTGGTTGCGGAAGATGGCCTCCGCGCCGGAGAAGTAGGGCTCCAGCGGCATGCCCCGGTATTGATGCACCGCGATGAACGCGCGGTCCCCGCCGTGCGCCGGGCTGAGGAACACGTCGTCACCGCGCACGAAGCGGTACTCCACCGGGAAGTGCACGGGCAGCTGCTCGCGCGTGATGTATTCGGACAGCTCGCGCAGGCAGTCGGGCCCTCGCTCCACCGGCACGGCGTATTCCATCTCCTGGAAGCGCACGAGCCGCGGCGTGGCGAACAGCGTGTGGCTCTGTCCCGCCAGCACGCCCTCCGACGCCAGCTTCGCCGACAGCCGGCTCACCGGCGCGCACCACGCGGGCCGCATCCGGCACGCACGGCTCACCGCGCCGAAGACCGCGTTCTCCATCACCATCTCGCTGAACCAGCGCCCCACGCCCACCCCGTGCGGGGTCTCGTCCGTGAGGTCCATGGCCTTCGTCATCACGCGGTCGGAGTGCGGGAACCAGAAGAACTCGTAGTGCCGGTGGCGCGCCCGCGCTTCGTCCAGGCCCGCGAGGCACTCCTCCAGCGCCAGGTTCCGCCGCGTCAGCCGCAGCCGGTACGCGGGCAGCAAGCGCAGCCGCACCCGCGTCACCACGCCCAGCGCGCCCAGGGACACCCGCGCGGCCTGGAGCAGCTCCGGCGACGCGTCCTCCGAGCACGTCACCTCGTCCCCGCTCGCAGTGACGAGCGTCATCTCCGCCGCCTGCGTGGAGAGGATGCCCAGCCCCACGCCCGTGCCGTGCGTGCCCGTGCCCAGCGCGCCGCCCAGCGACTGCTTGTTGATGTCGCCCAGGTTCTCCATCGCGAGCCCGTGCGACGCGAGCAGCGCGCCCAGCTCGCGCAGGTTCGTGCCCGCCCACACCACGGCCTCGCGCGTGCGTTCGTCCACGGACTCCAAGCCCCGCAGCGCTTCGAGCGACACCATCGTCTCGTCCGTCGCGCACAGGGGTGGGAACGAGTGGCCGCTGCCCACCACGCGCACGGTGCGCGACCGGGCGCTGGCGTCGCGGAGCGCGGCCTTCAGGGCGTCCACGGAATCCGGCTGGAGGAAGCCGGAGGGATGGGCCACCACCCCGCCGGACCAGTTGCGCCACGTCTTCGTCTTCGCCGCCTCGGTCGTCATGCCGTCACCCCCATTCGCCCCGGTAGGTCGGGACCTCTTCCACGACGCGGCCGCCGGAGATGAGCAGCAGCGTGCGGAAGTGCTCGCACACCTCGCCCGCCTTCGCGTGCCGGAAGAACACCGGCGCGCCCAGGGACAGCGGCACCGGCCCCGCGTACGCGATGGGCGTCTGCACCTCGCCCGCGCCCTCCAGCGGAAGGAGCTTCGCGCCCTCGGGAAGGTAGGGCACGGGCAGCTTGTCCACGCCCGCCGAGCCGGAGGCCACGAAGCCTCCCCCCTGGAGCGTGAAGAGGCCCGGGCCGGGGCGCCGCGTCACGGGGATGGCGAACGCCACCGCGGGCTGGTGCTGGAAGCCGCGGTAGCCATCGAAGAGCGCGGGCGAGTACAGGCCGCTGCCCGCGGTGAGCTCGGTGACGCTCGCGTCCTGGCGCGTGGACTCCAGGCTGCCGGTGCCACCGCCGTTCACGAAGCGCGGCGCGAACCCCGCGCCCTTCAGCGCGGCCACGACCGCCTGCCTGCGCGAGTGCACGCGGCCCACCGAGCCCCGCTTGAGCGCGCGGATGACCACGTTCTTCGGGCCCGCGTGCGGCGCGGCGTCCGGCACGCCCGCGAGCTGCGCCTCGTAGCCCATGACGCCCGCCAGGAAGACGGCGTCCCCTTCCGCCGCGATGCTCTTCGCCACCGCCAGCGCGTCCTCCGCGGAGCGCACCGGCGAGCGGTGCACCCCGAAGCGCAGGCCCGGCAGGTCCACGGACAGGTCCACGTCCAGGCACAGCGGCGCTCGCGTCCCATGACGGCGGGCAGCGCGGGCGGCGAGCGCCACGTGCTCCACCGAGTCCACCATCAGCGTCACGGGCGCTGGCGGCCGGCACAGCTCCGCCAGGGCCTCGGCATCCACCACGGGGTAGCCCATGAGCAGGTCGCTAAAGCCGCGCTCGCGCAGGTGCACGGCCTCGTCGGCGCTGAAGCACATGAGGCCCTGGAAGCCGGGATGCCCGTCGAGCACGCGCCGCAGCAGCGCGACGCACCGCACCGACTTCGTGGCCACCCGCACCGGCAGCCCGCCCGCGCGCCGCACCAGCGCCGCCGCGTTCTCGTTCAGCAGGTCCAGGTCCGCGAAGGCCAGGGGCAGCCTCCGTCCCTCCAGCGCCTGGGCGTAGTAGGCGTAATCACGCGGCATGTCAGGGCCTCCGGGCGCGGGCACGACGGGAGCGGATATCATCGCCGCGCCCCGTCAGGGACGGGGCCTGCCGGCACCGGGCGCGTGGGGTGGTGGACAGGCGGGGACAGGAGCGGGAAAAGGGGCAGCGCGCCGGACATCCCTGGGGGAACGCCCGGCGCGCGCACACGCGGATACTTCGACTCCTAGGTCGGCCCACCCCCCCGGAAGGGCACGGACCGCCATGGTGCCGCCAGCCGAAAGTCATTTCTATTGAGGAAATCACGCGAGTCCTAAACGACTCGGGGGGAAAGTAATCACTTCCCACCTGGACAGGCGGAAGAAGCACTGATTCCACTCCCGACCTCACAAGTCTTCCAATTGGCCCCAACGGCTATAGTAAGTAAATCGTGATTGATTTGATTTCCGAGGACCAACGCCTCTTGCAGGAGCTGGAGGGCCTGCTGGAGGGGTTGGAGCCCGGCTCCGAGGCCCTGCCGACGGTCCTCGCCGCGCTCCGAAGCGCCCTGCGCGCGGAGCGGACGGCGGCCTACGGCGTGGACGTGGGCCCGGACCGCTATCACACGGCGTTCGTGCACGGCGTGGGCTTCCCGCAGCCGCCCTCCGTCCTCACCGAGGCCTTTGACGCGTCGCTGCCGCCGGCAGGGAGCCGCTTCGGCTACTTCGATCCCGCGCGTCCGCCGCTGGCGCAGCGCAACCGCGCGATGCGCTTCTCGCCCCTGGGAATGTCGGAGCCGCTGCGGGCCCTGCCCATCACCGGCGAGGGCGAGGGCCCTCTTTGGGAGCGGCTGGGCTTGAGCGAGGCGGAGTGGGAGCACGCGCGGACGCAGCTGGCCGGGTATGCCTCCCATCTCTACCGGCAGCTGGGACTGGAGCAGCTGGCGCAGCTGCGGGTGCTGGTGTGTGAAGGCGACATGATGCTGGGCTGGGTGGGCGCCTTCCGGGCCGAGCCCTTCACGGAGCGGGAGCAGCGGCTGTTGCAGGCGCTGACGCCCTCCATCCAGCGGCGGATGGCCATGGACCGGCGGCTGCGCGAGGCGGGCCTGCTGGGGCCGGCCCTGGGCGCGGCGCTGGAGGTGCTGGGGCGGCCCGCGTGGGTCGTCACGTTCAGCGGCCGGGTGATGCACGCGAACAAGGCGGGGCAGGCGCGGTGGGAGCAGGACTCCCAGGCGCTGGCGGCGCAGGTGCGCGAGTGTCTGCGGAGCCCGCCGGGCACGGGGCCGCTGTTCTCCTCCGGGCCGCTGCGCACGCAGGGGCTGCCGGACCACTACCTGGTGCTGGACCCCGGGCCGCCGATGGAGCCGACCTCGCGCCTGCCGGTGCTGAGCCAGCGCTGGGGGCTCACCGCGCGCGAGGCGCAGGTGCTGGAGCACGTGGTGCAGGGAGAGACGAACAAGGCCATCGCCCTGCACCTGGGCTGCGCCGAGCGCACGGTGGAGGTGCACGTCACGCACCTCCTGAACAAGGCGCAGGTGGAGAGCCGCTCCGCGCTCATCTCGCGCTTCTTCCAGTCCTGATGGGCCGGTGGGCAGGTCCCGGCGCATGACTAGGATGGAGGGATGGACGAAGCGCTCTTGAGGAAGGCGCTGGCCCGCGCCGACGTGGCGGTGGCGAAGGGGCCGCACGCGCTGGCGGCGGATGGCCAGCGCCGCACGCTGCACGTGGCGATGGGGGACCCGCAGGCGGACTTCGACCGGGTGCTCTCCATCCTCTCGCTGCACGGGCTGCTGGACGAAGAGGGAGGGCTGCGGCCGCACGTGTGCCTGGTGTCCGTGGGCGACCACTTCGACTGGGGCCCCGCGGCGGACCGGGAGCGCGTGGCCCGGAGCGCGCTGCGGCTGGTGGCGTGGCTCGCGTCCCATCCGGCGGATCAGGCCGTGATGCTCCTGGGCAACCACGACCTGGGACGCGTGGGGGAGCTGGCGGACTTCACGGATGCGACGTTCCGCGCCGCGCAGGTGGAGGCGGACCGGGTCTACGCGGGGGACGACACCGACGCGGCGGCGGAGCGGGCCTTCCTCCAGCGCTGGCCTGGATTGCCGAGCGCGGAGCTGGCGGCGCGGGACTTCAGCACCTGGACCGAGGAGCAGCGCGCGTGGGTGGAGCACCTGCTGCGCGCACGGCGCTTCCGCGTGGCGCATGCGGCGGGGGACTCGCTGCTGGTGCTGCACGCGGGCGTCACTCGCGAAGACCTGGGGGTCGTGGGGCTCGCGCCTGAGCGGTGGGCGGAGGCGCACGCGGTGGCGGAGGCGCTCAACGGCGTGATGGACCGGGCGGTGGCGGCGTGGAAGGGCGGGCCGCTCGTGCTGCCGGGGCTGCACCATCCGGGCAATGCGAAGGATGGCGAGGGAGTGGGCATCTTCTACCAGCGGCCCAGCCTCGCCGCGGAGGATGGGGAGCGCGTGCGGGGAACGCCCCGGCGCAGGTTCGATCCCCGGAGGTTGCCCCTCGGGTTGACCCAGGTGGTGGGCCACACGCGGGACAAGCGGGTGCGGGAGCTGGTGTCACCCGGCCCCACGCGCGATGGAGTGCTGCGCCACCTGGTGACGGACGGGACGCGCGTGGACTACGCGCACGGCCCGCCGCCCATGACGGGCCCGGGCGAGGCGGTGATGGTGTTCACCGACGGCGCCATGCGCGAGGGCCGCGCGGAAGACTTCGAGCTGTTTGATTTGAATGCCCGACGCTCGGTGCCGCTGGCATCGTGAGTCTTCGCGCGTGCCGCATGCGTGGCGCGCGCGAAGGCTCGTGCATCCGCTACGGCGCCGCGCCAGGAACAGCGGCAGGCGACTTCAGGCTGGCGAGCTTCTTCTCCAGCGACTCCACCTGACGCGGGGACACCTGCGCGGCGGGCAGCGTCTTCGCGAAGGTCAGCGCCTCCTCCAGCGTCTTCACCGCGCCGGCGGTGTCCTTGCGCGCGACCTGGATGTCCGCGCGGCCGGAGAGCACGGACAGCCGCCGCGCTCCCTGCACCCGCGCCAGCGCCCGGTCGTTCGCGGCGAGCGCGTCGTCCAGCCGGCCCGACAGGCGGTACAGCGTCGCGAGCCGCGCGGGCGGGTTGTAGTCCTGCGGCAGGTCTTTCTCGCTCTGCTCCAGCGCGGGGATGGCCCGCTGCGGCTGCTCCAGCGTCATCGCCGCGAGCATGCGGTGCGAGTCGAACACGCTGCGCGCCTCGGGGTTCGGCGCCTTCGCGGCCTCGCCCTCCAGGAAAGTCAGCCACTCCTGGGCCACCTGCTTCGCGCCCGCGGTGTCCTTGTCCTGCTTGCGCGCCTCCACCAGCACCTCGTACAGGCCGGAGCGGTCATCCGCCTCCATGTCGATGGCCGGCGGCGCGAGCACGTCGCGCGCCTTCGCCTCCAGCGCGTGCCGCAGGTCCGCCGCCTCGGGCGTGCCTTCCGGGATGGCCAGCGCGCAGCTGAGGCCGTTGAGGACGCCGTTGGCCAGGTTGAGCGAGCGCGGCACCTTCGGCAGCTCCGCCACCGCCTTCTGCGCGCAGGGCACGTACTGCTTCGCTCCGTACTGCGCCATCAGCAGCGACTCCAGCGCGCGGCCCCGGCGGGACCAGTCCGCGGGAGCCTCCGCGAGCGCGAGCGACAGGGCCTCCGCGGCCTCCGCGGGCTTGCGCTCTCCGTAGAGGGCATCCCCGCGCGCGAGCAGCGCTTCCGCGCCGGTGGCACCGCCCTGGTAGGCGCGCTCGCCGTCCTCGAAGAGGCGCTCCAGCTGCGGCACCGTCGCGCTGCCGGCGAAGCGCAGCAGGGCCTTCTCCTCGCGCGGGTCGATGATGAAGAAGGTGGGCCAGAACTCCACCGGGTACTTCTCCTGGAACGTCGCGTTCTGGGTCAGGTCGGTGTTGAGCTCCAGCCACACGAAGCGGTCCGCGTGCTTCGCCAGCGCCTTGTCCGTGAAGACGTACGCGCGCATGGAGCGGCAGGTGTGACACCACGGCGCCCAGGTGTCGACGAACAGGGGCACGCCCTTCGCCTTCGCGTCCGCGAGCGCGCGGGCGTAGTCGTCCGGGATGAAGGGCAGCGGGCCTTCGGCGTGGGCCTCGGCGGACGCGGGCGCGGGCGCGTTGGCGTTCGTGGCCGTGCAGGCGATGGACCCCGACAGGAACAGGCAGGCGAGGAGGGAGCGCATGCGGCGCACCCTACCGCGCCTCTCCAGGGGTGTCCCCGGTGGACAGAGCGCGCACACTTCGCTGGGCACGACGCGGCGTGCGTGCTGTCCTGCACATGGCCCCTATGCCCATGAAGGACCCTCGCGCCCTGCGCACCGCCCTCGCGTCCGCCCTAGACGCCCTGCCCGCCTCCGAGCGCTTCCCCGACAGCGGTGACGCCGACGTGGCCCGCCGCCTGGCTGAACGCCTGCGCCGCGACCTGCTGCCCCGCCTCGGCGCCGGGGACGCGCCGCTGCTCCTCGTGGCCATCGCCGGCCCCAACAACGTCGGGAAGTCCACGCTCTTCAACTCGCTGGCGAAGGCGTCCCTGTCCCCCGCGCGTCCCGAGGGCGGACTCACCAAGCAGTGCCTGGCCGCGTCGAATCCGGAGACGTGGGCGGGCGCGCTGAAGGACGTGCTCACCCAGCGCTACGACATCATCCCGGTGGCCGACGGCGCCGTGGCGCCCGTGGATGAGCCCGGGCCTCCGGGCCGGCTGTACCTGGTGCTGTCGGAGGCCGTACCGCGCGGGCTGCTGGTGATGGACACGCCGGACTTCGACAGCGTGTACCGCGACAACCGCGAGCGGGCCGAGGCGCTGCTCGTCACGGTGGACGTGCTGGTGTTCGTGGTGAGCCGGCAGACGTACCAGAACGCGGCGCTGGTGGACTTCCTGCGCGCGGCGGTGGGCCACGGCAAGCCGTACCTGCTCGTCTACAACGAGGCCACACGCGAGGACGTGGCGCGCGGCCACCTGGACAAGCTGGCCCAGGACGTGGGCCACCCGCCCATCGCGCGCTACCTGGCGCCGCACCAGCCGGACGTGGAGGCGGGGCTGAAGCCGCTGGCCACCGAGGCGCTGGATGGACGGCCGCCGCTCGCCGCGCTGCTGGGCCAGGCGGAGCATGTGCGCGAGCTGAAGGCGCGGGCGCTGGAGGCGTCGCTGTCGGATGCGCGCTCGGAGCTGGACGCGGTGGCGCGGGCGGCGACCCGCGCGGCCCGCGAGCCGGAGCGGCTGAGGCAACGGCTGCGGCACGACCTGCAAGGCATTGGCGCGCAGGCGGCGCTGAAGGCCGTGCCCGCGGATGTGCTGGTGGATGCGTTCCGCGACGAACTGGATGCGCGCAGCACCTTCCACCGGTTCGTGCGGCTGCCGTTCCGCGGACTGGCCACGGCGCTCACGTTCGTGAGCCGCAAGGTGCGTGAGTCCTTCACCGGACCCCAGCCGCATGAGGCGCTGCCCACGCAGGCGGTGGATGACTCGCTGAAGGACGGGCTGCGCAGGCTGGTGGATGCCTTCGCGCCGGAGGTGGCCGCGTGGCGCGGGGACGCGGAGACTCGCGAGAAGCTGGCGCAGTCCTTCGGGCCCGCGATGCTCGGCCGGCTGGATGCGCCGCTGGAGTTGGGCGCGCTGCACGCGCACGCGGCGGACCGGGCCACGCTGTATGACTTCTGCCGCCAACTGGTGGGCAGCGAGCTGCAGGGCGGCATGCGCGAGGAGCTGCTCCAGGCGCTCACCACGCTGGTGTACTCGGTGCCGTCTGGCGCGGCGGCGGTGGTGACGGTGGCCACCGGCGGCCTGGGCCATGACGCGGTGGTGTGGGCGGGGACGCTCCTGTCCACGCCGCTCTTGGAGCGCTTCGTGGACCTGCTGGGCGCCCAGGTGCGCGCGACGGTGACGCGCAAGTGGGCGGACGCGCACGGAGCCACGCTGGCGCAGGCCATGGAGACGCGCTTCTTCGCGGAGCTGTTGTCCCACCTGGACTCCCAGGCGGACGGCTGGCTTCGCACCGCCTCCACCCTGGAGACGGCACGGCGGGCGGCGGAGTAGGCGGCCGGCTCCTGACAGGGTCCCGCCTCCGGGCTGGAGGCGAGACTTCGTGCCTCATCGCCACCGATGCGTCATGCTGGGTCCGCCATGACCGGTCCGAGCCCGGAGGCGGGTTCTCCTCTCATCCTGTCGTTCCGTCACCTGCTGACCGAGTCCGTCAGTGCGTTCCTCGACGAGGCGGACATGACGTGTCCGCAAACGGCGGACGCGCTCAGCGAGCTGCTGGTGACGCTGTCGCGCTACCGCGAGGAGGGCGCGCTGCTGTTCCCCACCGCGTTCCTGGGTGACGACCTGGGCGCGATGATGGAGCTGCTGGGCGGGCACGACCCGATTCCCCTGGGCTCGGGGCCGCGCAACCGCGCCACCATCCAGCGGGCGCTCAAGCAGTGCGCGCCGCTGGGACAGGGGCGCTGGTGGGCGCTGTATCTGCTGCGTGAGCCGGCGGGCCTCACCTACGGCATCTTCCGGACGGATCCGTTCCCCCTGGCGGAGACGCCGCTGGAGCGCCTGCGGCACGCGCCGGACCGGGGCGCCCGCGTGGTGGGCGTGTTGCAGCTGGCGGACAACATCCTCGAGCTGCGCGGAGGCGGCGGGCTGTGCCGGCACGTGTACCTGTCCGGCGCGCGCATCGACCTGGAGCCGCCCTCCGTGGTGCTGGACGCGCTGGCGAGCGCGGTGACCGAGCAGGTCCTGCCCTCCAGCCGCGAGTACGCGCGGGGCTTCTTCCGGCGGGTGCTGTTCGAGGTGATGCAGTCCTCGCACGGCACGCTGGTGGCGGTGTTGCCCCGCGAGCGCGCGGGTTCGGCGCTGTTCGTGGACGGCATCCTGTTGCCCCGGCCCATGGACGTGGTGTCGATGCTGGACCGGCACCACGCGACCCAGGACGACAGCGCGGCGTCAGCGGTGCGGGCGGCCTCTCAGCTGCTGCGCGGCATGATGGCCACGGATGGCATCACGGTGTTGCGCGCGGACGGATGCATCCTCGGGTACAACGTCTTCGTGCGTCACCCGGAGACCCTGGCGCGGCAGCCGGGCTTCTTCGGCGGAGCGCGGCGGCGGACCTTCGAGGTGCTGTGCGCGGCCCTGGGCAACGAACTCGCCGCGGCGTTCATCCGCTCGCAGGACGGGGACGTCGCGTGCCGTCGCGTGTGACAGTTTCCTGTTTTGCGCGCTGTCCGGATTGATTGCGTCCCTGAGGGATGGAGGACCCTGGAGGTCGCATTCGGGCACAGGGACTCGGGACGTGGGCGGAAGGTTGAGAACCTCAACTTAATCTGTAAGGCTGCGCCCGTTTTGCGCACAGCTCCCCTCCTCCTCCGCGCGGTTGCCGCGCTGTCCCTGCTCGCCGTGTGCCTCGCGAGCGCGCCTGCCGTGGCGCAGAAGCTGCCGGCCGTAGTGGTGGACGGGCAGCCCTCAGCGCCCTCTCCGGTCAACAACGTCGGCACGGGGATCTGCATGGCGTCCAGCGTGTGGACGCGCACCGCGAACGAGTTTCCGCAGAGCCAGTCGCTCTACACGGAAGGCCTGAACGCATACATGGAGGAGAACAGCGGAGCGCGTATGACCTCTGTGCTGCGCTCCGCGTTCGACCTGTCGAACAACCTGAACGACGGTCGCGTGCTGAGCTTCGGCGACTTCGTCAATGTGGATTCAGGCTGTGCCCAGGGTGGTTGTCCCTTCCACTATACGAACCCGGATACGAGGTTCGTCTCCCGCTTTCGCGGATACCTGAACGTCACCCCGGCCATGGTCGGACGGGTCCTGCACTTCGGTTTCTACGCTGACGACGCCATCAGCCTCGTTCTGTTCGACAAAGCCAGCAGGCGCTACGACGTCATCATCCGACCGCCGGAAATCGGAGCTCCGACACGACGCACCACCAACTCCGTCACCTTCACGCAGGAAGGGCTCTACGCCATGGAGCTGCTCTACGTGCAGATCGTGGAGCACTCAGCACTGGAGTTCGCCGTCCTGGATGGAGCGTTCACGGACTTTGACCGGCCTGCGAATCAGCCACCGGTCGTTCCCCTTGCTTCTTCCGGTTTCTCCCTAGTCCAGCCCGCGCAGCTGTTCCAGACGGAAACTGGCCGCCCGTCGTTCCCGAACAACCTGGATCAGTGCGTCCAGTGCAACCGCCAGTTCGCGAACCAGCCCGGCAACGGCACTTGCGGTCCGTCCTACTACTGCAACTCCGCTGCGCTCTGCGCGCCCTGTGACACGAACTTCCTTTGCGGTGACACGTGCTCGCCGTGCGGACCGACCGCGCCCATCTGCGCGCAGGTCAACGGCCAGTTCACCTGCGTCGCGTGCACCCAGAACAGTGACTGCGCCACTGGCCGCTGCGACACCACCACCAACGTCTGCACCGGCTGTGTCCGCGACTCCGACTGCGGCTCCGGCCAGGTCTGCGACGAGCCGAACTTCACCTGCGTCCAGTGCACCTCCGACGCGGAGTGCCCCGGCAGCCAGGTCTGCGACCTCACCGCGAACAGCTGCGTCGAGTGCAACGAAGACACCCAGTGCGACCGTGGCGAGTCGTGCTCCAACCACGTCTGCACGCCCTGCAACACCAACGATTCCTGCGCCGGCAACTCCTGCAACTGCTGCCCCAATGGCACCCAGTGCGCCGCGCCCACGCCCGGCGCCCCGCCCTCCTGCGTCGAGTGCACCACCGACAGCCAGTGCTCCAACGGCCAGCGCTGCGACACCCTGAACGGCGCCTGCGTCGACAGCATCGCCGAGTGCAACACCTCCGACCGCTGCGGCCCCGGCTGCTCCAAGTGCCCCGGTGGGCGCCCCTTCTGTCTCGACGGCGAGGTCTGCGTCCAGTGCCGCAACGACCTGGAATGCGGCAACGGCCAGACCTGTGTCAGCGGTGAGTGCAGCTCCTGCACCACCGACAATCGCTGCGGCCCCCGCTGCGACTCGTGCGGCGGAGACACCCCGTTCTGCCTCTCCGACGGCACCGTGCAGAACAGCGTGTGCGTGGGCTGCGTCAACGACTCCGACTGCGGCAGCGGCACCTGCGACCCCACCACCCGCACGTGCTCCAACACCGGCGCCTGCGCCGTGACGTGCGCGGAAGGCACCGTGTGCGACGGCTCCACCTGCGTCGAGTGCTTCGCCGATGCCCACTGCCCCTGCGGCGGCACCTGCGACCTCACGTCCAACACCTGCCTTGAAACCTGCGCCGACAGCGGCGACTGCCTGGGCGTCGAGTTCTGCTCCGCCGAAACCCAGCAGTGCGAACGCGGCCGCCGCAAACCCGGCACTGAACCCCAGGGCGGCGCCTTCTGCTGCGGCACCACCGCCGAGGGCACCCCCACCGGCAGCACCGCCATGCTGGTCACCCTCGCCCTGGGCTTCCTCTTCCTGCGCTCCGCCCGCCGCGTCCGATGAAGCCTTCCCGCGCGCCGCTCCTCCCGCTGCTGCTGGCCCTCGCGCTGTCCACCGCCGCCCACGCCGCGCCGGATCCGCGCTTCAACATCCAGGTCTTCCGCCCGTCCGGCGCGCCGCAGGACCTGGTGATGGTCACCCAGTCCCGGCCCCTGTCCCACCTGTCCGTCTCCGCCGGGCCCTACTTCAGCTACTCCCTCAACCCGCTCTCGCTCGTCCCCAAGGACGGTGACCTGGGCTCCATCAGCCTCGTGGGCAACCGGCTCCAGTTGGACGTCATGGCCACCGTCGGCCTCTTCGACTGGTTCGAGGTCGGCGTGGACATGCCGCTCGTGCTCCTGCAGGGCGGCCAGAACCTGGAGGTCATCGGCACCGAAGGGCCCGTGGAGAGCTTCGCCCTGGGCGACCTGCGCCTCATGGGCAAGGTGGCCATCCCCGGCTTCCGCCGCTCCGCGGAGGGCCACGGCTGGGGTGCCTCGCTCACGCTCAACGTCAGCTTCCCCACCGGCGTGCAGGAGGCCTTCGCGGGCGACGGCGAGCTCACCTGGGCGCCGGGCCTGGTGCTCGACTACCGCTTCGAGTCCGGCATCCTCCTCGCCTTCAACGGCGGCTTCTGGAAGCGGCCGGACGTCATCTTCAGCGGCGTGCAGTTGGGGGACATGGCGCCGTTCGGCCTGGGCACGGAGGTGCCCCTGTTGCGCGGCAGCGGCATCACCGCGCTCGGCATGGTGAACGGCGCGTTCGGCCTCAAGAAGGCTCCGGGCCAGGAGCGGCAGATTCCCGCGGAGCTGCTCATCGGCCTGCGCTGGTACAGCTCGCTGGGCGTCACGTTCACCTTTGGCGGCGGCCTGGGCTGCGGCTGCTCGCTGGCGTCGCCGAACCTGAGCTTCTTCACGTCCATCCTCTGGGTGCCCGCCAAGACGCGCGAGTGGGAGGCCATCGAGCGCTTCAAGGAGCCGCCCGAGCCGCCCCCGCCGCCCGTGGACCCCGACTTCGACGGCGTCATCGGTGAGCGCGACCGCTGCCCCGACCTGGCGGGCCCGGTGGAGAACAGCGGCTGCCCGGACACCGACGCGGACTCCGACGGCGTGGTGGACCGCATCGACAAGTGCCCGGATGTTCCGCAGGGCAAGCGCGGCCGTGACGGCTGTCCGCTCGCGCGCACGTCGGGGAACAAGATCGTCATCCTGGAGCAGGTGAACTTCGCCACCGACCAGGACGTCATCCTCTCCGAGTCCTACCCGGTGCTGGAGGAGGTCGCGCGGGTGATGGAGGAGAACCCGAAGATGGACCGCATCCTCATCGAGGGTCACACCGACTCGCGCGCCAGCGACCAGTACAACCTGGACCTGTCCAAGCGCCGCGCCGCCAGCGTGAAGCGATTCCTCATCGAGACCGGCGTCGCCGCGGAGCGCGTGTGCTCGCAGGGCTACGGACGCAGCATGCCCCTGGCCGACAACGCCACGGAGGAGGGCATGGCCCTCAACCGCCGCGTGGAGTTCACCATCCAGCCGCCTGTCGACGGTCCCCGCCCGCCCTGCCCGGATGACGTGGAGGCCGCGTCCAAGAAGAAGGGCGGCAAGCGCCCCGCGCCGAAGTCCCCGGCGCCGCCCAAGAAGAAGCCGTAGAGGCGGGCTACTCGACGATGAAGTCCGCGGCCGTGCGGCGGCGGCCGGCCACCACCGACACCACCGCGCGGCCCTTGCCCACGGCCGTCACGCGGCCTTCGGGCGACACCGTCACCACGGCGGCGTTGGAGCTGAACCACTCCAGCGGCACCTTCTCCAACGCCACGCCGTTGCGGTTGTACGCGCGCGCCTGGACCACCACCGACTGGCCCTTCTTCTTGAAGGTGTACGAGGTGAGGTTCAGCCCCAGGCGCGCGAAGTCCGGCGGAACCACCTGCACGGCGATGGCGCGGTGCAGGTGCCCCAGCGTCGCGGAGACGGTGGCCACGCCGGCCGACGCGGCGATGAGTTCGCCGTTCTCCACGCGCGCCACGGCCTCGTTGCTGGAGCGGAAGTCGGGCGCCGCGTCGGGGATGACGTGGCCCGCTTCATTGCGCGCCACCACGCGCATCTTGATGGTGCGCCCCACCTCCACGAAGTCCGCGCCCGGCGCGCGCACGTCCAGCGACGCGAGGATGGTGAGGTCCAACGGCAGCGCCGCCTTCGCCCGTCCGCCCTGCACGCCGATGATGGTCTTCCCGGACTTGCGCGCCACCACCGTGCCGTCCTCCAGCACGGAGGCCACCTCCGGCGCGGAGCTGGTCCAGCGCAGGCGCGTGTCCATCATCTTGCGCCCGTCCGCGTCCAACACCGTGTAGCTGAGCGGCAGGTTCTGGCCCTGCGTGCGCAGGTAGCGCAGCTCGGGAGGCTCCAGGGTGATGGTCGTGGGCGACGGTCCACACGCGCCGAGCACGCCCAGCGCGAGGAAACCCAACAGGGAAAAGGAGGCGGGACGTGACGTCTTCACGAAGGCAGGCACGAGGGCGGGCGGGGAATGGCCCAGTCTACCGGCGGATCACCCGGAGGGCGTGAAAACCGCGAGCGCTCGCGCCGAAGTCCGCGTGCCTGCACGCCTGCTGACGACTACTGCCCACTTCCACGGCGCGGGGCCCGGGCCTCCATCGCCCCCAGCACCTGCGCGGCCAGGGCCTCTCCCTCCCGCCAGCCCGCCACCCGGGCGCGCTCCCTCGCCTGCTCCAGCCGCTCACGCGCCTCCGGCGCCCGGCCTCCCGCCACCAGCAGGCGCCCGGCGTTGTAGTGGATGCGCGCCACCTCCTGGGCGTCCCCGCCCTGCTCGGCCAGGGCGAGCGCGCGCTCCAGGTCCGACAGCGCCTGGGCCGGTTCGCCCGCGAGGACCCGCAGGCCCGCGAGCTGCGACAGCGCCCGCGCCTGGCCCACCGCGCTGCCCACCGAGCGCGCCTGCTCCGCCGCGCGCGTGAAGGCCACCCGCGCCCGGTCCAGCTGTCCCAGCCGCTGCTGCAGCCGGCCCAGGAGCAGGTAGTGCTCCCAGAAGAAGTCCGCCACGTACGGGGTCCGGTTCCCCATGCGCTGGAAGGCCCGCGCGAGCAGCTCCACCGCGGCCGTCGTCTCGCCCTTGGCCTCGCGCACGCGCGCGAGCTCGCCCAGAACCAGGGCCTCGACCTCCGGGTCCGCGCCCGCTGGGCTCTGCGCCATGCCGAGGCGCACCTCCGCGTCGTCCACGCGCCCCAGCTTCAGCTCCGCGACGGCCAGGCGCCGCGCGACCTCCGCCCACCGGCCGGGCGTCTGCATCACCGGCACGCGGTCCAGCCACGGCGTCACCAACCCGTCCACCGCGGCGGGGTCCGCCTGCGTGAGACATCCCGCCGCGCGCGCGAGCACGTCCAGCTGCCAGCGCACCACCGCCGCCGTCGCGCCGGGCGCCCGGCCCAGGGCCCAGCGGAAGAACTCCACCGCCGAGCGCCACTCGCCTCGCGCCGCGAACCAGTCTCCCGCCCGCTCGCACGCGGCCGGCGCGCCGGAGGAACCCGCGCCCAGCAGGTGGTCCGCCACCCGCACCTCGCGGGCCGGCTCCTGCACGAACGCCTCGTAATCCAACGTCTCCGCCAGCTCCCGGTGCGCGCTCCGCAGCTGCGAGGGCGACAGGCGCTCGCGCAGCACCTGCCGCGCCTCCTCGCTCGTGAAGCGGAAGATGCCGGGCTGCCCGGGCACGGGCACCACCCACTCCGCGTCCTCCAGCACCCCGGCGCCGTCCGTGGCCGTCAGCGACACGCGCACCAGCTCCGCGGAGAAGAGCGAGCCCTCCACCGCGGCCCGCTGGAGGAAGCGCAGCGACGCGGCGGGCAGCAGCTCCAGCCGCGCGCCCAGGGCCTGCCCCAGGCCTTGCGGCAGCGCCGCGGGGGACAGCGGGCCATTGGACTGGAAGCCGCTCTCCGTGCGCTGCAACACCCCCACCGACACCAGCAGCCGCACCAGCGCCAGCGCATGCGCGGGATTGCCGCGCACCCGGTCCGCCACCGCCCGCTCCAGCGACGGCGACAGGGCCATGCCCAGGCTCACGGTGAGCAGCGCGTTCAGCTCCGACGGCGACAGGCCCTCCAACACCGTCACGGGCAGCGACGCCAGCGCCGTGGGCACCGCGTCCACGTCACCCGTGGCCACCAGCGACACGCCTGGCTCCTTCGCCGCGAGCAGCCCCGCGAGCATCTCCAGCGAAGGGCCGTCCACGCGGTGCACGTCGTCCACCAGCAGCAACAGGCCGGACGGCTTCGCCACGCGCTGGATGGCGTCCACCACCGCGCCGTCTCCCGCCGGCAGGAATCCGCCGCCTGACGGCGCGCCCCGCGCGAGCCTCCGCCAGAGCGCCGCGGCCTCCGGTTCGGAGAGGCCCAGCCCCGACAGCGGCGGCAGCGACGCGTCCCCGCCCGTGGCGGCCCGCGACAGCGCGGCGAACACCGTGCGCCACAGCCCCAGCGCTCCCGCGGAGCGAGGGTCTCCACCCCACGCGTACACCACGCGCGGCGAGGCGCCCGTGGCCAGCTCCGCCACCGCCTCCAGGAAGCGGCTGCGTCCCACGCCCGAGGGCCCCACGAAGAGCCGCGCGCCGCCTTCACCCTTGCACGCTGCCTCCACCACCATCGCCGCCTGGGTCAGCGCCTCGTCGCGCCCCACCAGCGACTCCACGCGGTTCGCGGGCGCGCCGGACTCCACCCGCCATGCCGTGCCACCGGGCAGCTCGCGCGACATGCCGATGCGCACCCCGCCCGACTCCACCAGCAGCGCCTTCACGGAGGCGCCCACCAGCAGCTCGCCGGACCCCGCCGCGTCCGCCAGTGCCTGCGCCCGCTCCAGCCCCAGGCCGGACAGCCGCGACGCCCCGGCCTCCGCGCTCATGCGCACCACGCCGGACTCCAGACCCCGCCGCAGGTTCAAACCGGCGCCGCCCAGCTCCTCCGCGCACTTCAGCGCGCGCGTCGCGTCGTCCGCGCGAGCCTGCGGCAGGCCGAAGGGCAGACACCAGTGCGTGTCCGACAGCGCCATCGCCTCCACGTGGTGGCGCGCCGAGACCTGCGCCACCGCCTCGCGCAACCGGACCGCCTGGGCCGGCTCCCCCGCGACCACCAGCAGCGTGAGCCGGCGCATCTGCGCCTGCGCGTCCATGGCGCGCATCTTCACCGTGGGGCCCGGGGCTTCATCTCCGAGGGCCGGGGGTCCGTCGTCGTCCTCGTGCGTGGCAGGCGGCTCGGCCAGGGCGGAGGCCGGCTGCGCGGGCACCTCCATCGTCGGGTCGGTGGGCGGCTCGTGCACGGCGCCGTCGCCGCGGCGCGCGGGGGCCTTGGCCGTCGGCGCGTCGGGGAGGTCCTCGTCGCCCAGGTGCACGGGTGGCTCGCGCAGCGCGGGCATCACCGGCAGCCTGGGCGAGGCGTCCCCGGAACCGGACGAGGGCGTGAGCGACTTCTGCGCGGCGTCCACGCCCACGGGCGTGAGCGAGTTGCCGCACGCGGGGCAGAAGCGGCTGGTCGCGCTGGTGGACTGGCCACAGCGCGGGCACGACACGTTGGAGGGCTCGCGGACCTGGGGCAGTCCGGGCTCGCCGCTGCCCGCGTCGCGCAGCCGCGCCAGCACCGTGTCGCCCACCAGCCGCGTCACCACCGCGGGGACGCTCTCCTCCGGCGTCTCCGGCGTTTCATCCAGATAGACCTGGAGCGCGCGGGCCACGTCCGCGCAGCGGGCGAAGCGCTGACCGGGGGCGCGGTGGAGCATGCGCAGGATGATCTGCTCCAGCAGTGGCGACAGCCCCTCCACGAACTGCGAGGGCCGGGGCACCGCCGCCAGCGCGATGCGCCGCATGGCCTCCGCGGGGTTGTCCGTGTCGATGAACGGCCGGCGCGTGCACAGCTCCCACAGCACGACTCCCAGCGCGAACTGGTCGCTGGTGCCGGAGACGGGCTCGTTGCGCACCTGCTCCGGCGACATGTACCGCAGCTTGCCCTTGAGCACGCCCGTGCGCGTGCGGCTGGCGCGGATGGTCGCCTTGGCCACGCCGAAGTCCACCACCTTCGTCACGCCGTCCAGGCGCACCATGATGTTCTGCGGACTGATGTCCCGGTGCACCAGCTCCAGCGACGCGCCCTGGCTGTCTCGCGCGTGGTGCGCGTGATCCAACCCCAGCGCCGCGTCACGGATCATCTGCGCGCAGACGCGGTGGGGCAGCGGCGTGCCGGCCCGCGCCGCGGCCTTCGCCAGGCGGCCCAGGTTCTCGCCCTCGATGTACTCCATGGCGATGTAGAACGTGCCCTGCCACGCGCCGACCTCGTAAAGCGAGACGACGTTCGGATGGTTCAGGTGCGCCGCGACGCGGGCCTCGTCGAGGAACATCTCCACCGAGCCGTCGTGCTCCAGCAGGTCCGGCAGCAGGCTCTTGAGGATGACGGGGCGCTCGAAGCCGCTCACGCCCACCTGACGTGCCAGGAAGATTTCCCCCATGCCCCCCACGGCTACGCGGCGCAGCACCGCGTACCTGCCGAAGATGAGGGAAGACGGGGAAGCACCGGACACCATCGCCCTTGCACCGTACCCAGCGATCCCCATCCCCCGCCAGTCCCCGGCCCTTTGGTTTCAAACCGGGAGCCATTAGCCGTTCCGTCTCCGTGTGGGGTCCTGGCGTACCGGGCGCGAGTCACGTGGACCCAACCACGTTTCAGACGTACCAGGTCAGCCGCCCCGCCTGCTCGGACGACCCGGGCACAAGGGTCAACGGCGACACATACAGCCCGCGCCACTCCCGCTTCCACCAGGCTCCGGTGCGCTGGCGCTCCGCCCGGGACGTCATCCGGTAGTCGTGGAGCACCGCCCGTACGAGCCGGGGCGGACGGTCCGGGAAGGGGTTGGACGCGAACAGCCCCAGCACCTCCGGCGAGCCCTCCAGCAGCCGCTCCATCAGGGCCAGGAACCACGAGGGCGGCGACCCCAGCGCGGCGAACCACATCTGCCAGTCCAGCCGGGGCTGATGCGGGGCGACCTGACGCGGTGGCCGGTCCACGCCCGACGTCTTGTATCGGAACGGGAACTCCACCCAGTGCACGCCGTCGTTCGAGCCCTCCACGGTGATTTCCGGCCGGTCCACCGTCATCACCGCGAACAGGCCGTAGGAGTTCACCGAGTGCAGCGGCACCACCCGGTCGTCCAGCCAGTCCACCGCCCGCACCAGGCGCTCCGGGCCGCGAGGCCACCACCCCATCCGGCGCAGCTGCTCCACGGTGCCCAGCGTGAGCAACGGCACCGCCGCGGCCACGGCCAGCGCCGTGCCCGGCACCGACGGCCGCCGCGCGGGACCGGCGTCGCGCCACAGCGCCTCCGGCAGCACGCGCCGCAGGGCCGCGTCATCCAGCAGCCACAGCCCCAGGGCCAGCGACTGGACGTTGAAGAAGCCGTAGTTGCCCGTGGCCATGATGGCCGCCTGCAACGCGGAGAAGATGCCGAAGGCGGCCTGCCGCACACGCCGGGGACCGAAGGCGAGGAACGGCACCGCCGTCTCCGCCGCCAGCACCGCCGCCGTGCCCGCGTGACGCACCTGGCGCGGAAGCTGGTGCGCGGCCCAGCCGCCGCGCGTGGGCAGGGGCGCGGTCTCGAAGTACACGTCGCACGCGCTCAGCTCGCGCCACGTCCGGTCGCCCGAGTGGAACTTGCTGATGCCCGAGCCGAAGTAGAGCCGGAACACGAGCATCCGGAAGAGGAACACCTCCAGCGCGGACACGTCCCGCTTCCCCAGCCCGGGCCTCACGCCGACCGGCGCGGTGAGCGCGCCCAACAGCCCCATCTCCAACAGCAGCACGTCCCACTGGAACGACAGGAACTCGCGCCCCAGTGACACGTAGGAGAGATACAGCGCCCACAGCGCGGCGGTGCTCGGGAGCGGGGCCACGTTGAGGAGCAGCGCCAGCGACAGGGCCTGTCCCACGCGGCAGCCTCGCACCAGCGCCGCGTCCGACGCGTCCTTCCAGAACACGGAGGGACGGCGCCAGCGCCCCTGCGCGGCCCAGCGCTCGGACTGCGCCACGTCGCGGATGGGACGGATGCCCTTCTCTCCGTAGAGCCCCAGCACCTGCTTCCCCAGCGACGTGAAGGCGATGAGGAACGTGCCGCCCAACAGGCGCATGAAGGCCCAGCGCACCAGGCGGTGCTCCGCGGGCTCCGTCACGCGGCCGAACAACCACGTATCCCACCGCGACGCGCGCCGGCGGTGGTGCGCGATGACCGAATACACCGCGCCCGCCGCGTGCCGGACGCCGGGCGCCAATCCCAGCCGCGCGGCCAGACGCGTGCTCCAGCGGGGCGACCAGGCGAGCATGCGGAAGACGGCCTCCGCGCCGGACGAGCGGCGCCCTGAAGGCTCCAACAACTGCATGGCCCGCAGCATGTCCTTCTTCGGAATGCCCAGGAGCTTGAGCAGCCACCTGCTCCCGCGCGCGAAGCGCACCCGGCCACCGGTGTCCTGGCTCCAGCGAGCCACCCAGCGCTTGCAGAAGCCGCAGTCCCCATCGAACAGCACCAGCGGTTGCATCTCACGCATCGGGTCGCTCCTTCGTCCGACGACAAAGGTGCGCGCGGCGGTCGGGATGCGAAGGGGGCAGGAGGGCTCGCTGGAGGGGCAGGCGGGCAGCGGAGCAGGGCCCCCTGTCACCTGGGTCCAGGTGCCTAGCTTTGTCCGCATGAGCGAGCCCAAGGCCCAGGCGAAGAAGACGGATGAAATCGTCCCCGGCGTGCACCACTGGACCGTCTCCGACGACCGGCTCGGCGGCACCCGCAGCGACGCCTACGCGGTGGTGGACGACGACGGCACCGTCACCCTCATCGACCCGCTGCCCATCGACGAGAAGGCCCTGCGCAAGCTGGGCGACATCGACGCCATCGTGCTCACCGCGGGCAACCACCAGCGCTCCGCGTGGCGCCTGCGCAAGGCGTTCGGCGTGCCCGTCTGGGCGCCCGAGGGCGCGCAGGGCCTGGAGGAGAAGCCGGACTTCGAATACGTGAACGGCACCACGCTGCCGGGCGGCCTCAACACCTTCCAGACGCCGGGGCCCACGGAGGCCATGTACACGCTGTGGCTCCAGAAGAGCCCGCATGCCGTGGTGTTCATCTCCGACCTGCTGTCACACGAGGGCCGGCGCACGCCCACCTTCGTCCCCGGCGAGTACCAGGACGAACCGCTGCGCACGCGCACCAGCATCCAGCGCATCCTGGACCACCTGCCCATCCAGACCGTCTGCTTCGCGCACGGCGCGCCCATCCTCAAGGACGGCGCCAGCGCCCTGCGCAAGGCCCTGGAAGAGGACGACGAGTTCCCGCACGCCCCCGCGCCCTGAGCCTTCAGCCTGGAGGCATTTCGCGCACCAGCACGTGGCCGTCGTCCTGGCCGGGAGGCACCAGCTCCAGCCGGGCCCCTGCTTCCGCGCGGTCCAGCAGCGCGCCCAGCGACAGCAGGTCGGTGACGGGGATGCGCACGGCGGGCCCGGAGGGTGAATCCCCCCGGAGCATCGCCCGGGCCACGCGGGCCTCGTCGGAGAGGTCCGTCTCGTAGACGAAGGTGCGCTCGTCGTAGTCGTGGCCTCCGGGGACGCGCCCCACCAGCCGCATGGGCCCCAGCCGCGAGTGCACGCGCACGGCGGGGTTGTCCCACTGGGTGACGCCGCGCAGCCGCTTCGCGCGCACCATGCCCAGCGTGAGCAGCTTCACCCACGCGGACGCGCCCCGCCCCGGCAGGAAGCTGAACAGCGACACGCCCACGAACAGCCCCGGCGTCAGCGACGGCGCCACGTAGCAGGCCGCGCCGATGGCCGACTCCTCGTCCGCCAGGAGCAGCCGCTCACGCGCGGGCGCCTTGAGCAGCCGCGCGGGACAGCGCAACAGCCCGATGGCGCCGGGCAGCAGGTACAGGTCCGACAGCACCCAGCGCGGCACGCCGATGCCGCCGAACGCCAGCTGATTGAGCGTGAGGTACTGCCGCGCGAGCTCCGCGTTGTGCTCCGCCAGCAGGTGCGTCACCGGGATGCCGTGCGGCGCCAGGTCCAGCGACGGGACATGCACGCCGGAGCCCAGCGCCTGCAATGACAGCTCCGGAGTCGCGGCGAAGAACGCCTGGGCCTGCGAAGCGAGCTCACCCGCCATCGGCTTCGATGTCCTTCGCCACGACGTCCAGCCGGTACTCCGGCGGAACCGAGACGCGCGAGGCCTCCACCGACGCGCGCGACACGAGGCAGCGCGACGAACCCCCGCCCTTCTCCGTCAGCTCCGGCATCGGCATGGACACCACGCGCATGCCCAGGCGCTCGAAGGCCTCCACGATGTGCGCGGGCATCACCGTGGGCGCGAGCAGGTCCCTGCCCAGCGGCAGCCCGTTCGTCGCGTAGCGGCGGATGTCCGCCTCCGCCACCCGCACCAGCCGGTTCGCGCCGAAGCGCTGCTCCAGGAGCGCCACCGACTCCGGCGCCATCACGTCCGGGCACACCACCAGCCGGTCCACCGCGGGCAGGGGCAGCACCGCCATGTTCCCGTGGAACGCGGGCTCGCGCACCTGCACGCGCAGCACCTCGCCGGGGAAGTGCTTCTGGGCCGCCTCCAGCCCGTCGAGCGTCGTGCGCCCGCCCCAGAACAGGAGCGTCACGCCGTCGAACGTCGCCACGTCGCCGTGCGCCTCCCAGATGCCCACGCCCGGGTCCACGACCTCCAGGCCCAGGCGCCGGGCCAGCGGCGTCCAGTGGTCGCGCTCCGCGAAGCGATGCGCGCTCATCATCTTGGGCAGGAGGAACAGCGGGGCCTGGCCCTCGCGCGCCACCACCTGGCCGCACTCGGCGGCGTAGGGCATGCCCGTCAGCGCGTCCGACGGCGAGGGCAGCGCCACCACCGTGCCGCCTCGGGACTCGATGTGCCGGGCGAGCGTCAGCCACTCCCGCCGCGCGCCGCGCGCATCCGCCGGAGCCGCCTCACGGCTGCGGAAGTTCGAACGGCCGCGCAACGCCCAGCCCCGGCCCGGGGGCGACATCAGGAAGAGGTCCATCATTCCTCGCTTCTAGCCACCGCCCCGGAGCCTCACAACGCGTCCGTTTCCAGCCCTGAGAAAACAGTCTGGCAAAATGCAACGCCCGCCCGTCCCCTCTCAATTCCCTCCGAAAGGGGGTTGCCCCACCGCCCCGCGCGCATGGCATCCTCGCCATTTTTGAGCACAAACGGGGCTGGGGATTCATGCACTTCGAGTTGGCCTTCGTGCTGCTCTTCTCCATCGCGACAGCGGTGGCGATCGCGGCGCGCTACTTCAAGTTTCCGTACACGGTGGCGTTGGTCCTGGCGGGCCTGGGCCTGGGCATCGTGCAGGCCTTCGAGCCGCCGCACCTGACGAAGGAGCTGCTGTTCGCGGTCATCCTGCCGGGTCTGCTGTTCGAGGCAGCGTTCCACGTGGACTTCCGCAAGTTCATGAAGAACAAGCTGGCCATCACCTCCATGGCGATTCCGGGCGTGGTGGCGTCCATGGGGCTCACGGCGCTGCTGTTGTCCCCGGCGATGAGCGGGCTGAACGCGCTGGAGGGCTTCGGCCTCATCCACGCGATGGTGTTCGCGTCGCTCATCGTGTCCACGGACCCCATCGCGGTGGTGGGCCTGTTCAAGGCGCTGGGCGCGCCCAAGCGGCTGGCCATCCTGGTGGAGGGTGAGAGCCTGCTCAACGACGGCACCTCCGTGGTGCTCTTCACGCTGGTGGTGGGCGTGGCCGCGGGCCAGGAGTTCACCGTGGGCGGCGCGGTGATGGACTTCATCAAGGTGGCGGGCATGGGCGCCGTCATCGGCGGGGCGGTGAGCTGGGCGGCGTCCAAGGTCATCCTCCGCGTGGAGGACGCCATGGTGGAGATCACCCTCACGGTCATCGCCGCGTACGGGTCCTTCGTGGTGGCGGAGCACTTCCACTACTCGGGCGTCATCGCGGTGGTGGTGGCGGGCCTGCTGTGCGGAAACTGGGCGGCGCGCATGGGCATGGGCCCCACCACGCGCATCGCGGTGGAGAGCTTCTGGGAGTACCTGGCGTTCGCGCTCAACTCCGTGGTGTTCCTGCTCATCGGCCTGGAGGTGCAGCTGTCGTCGCTGCTCGACTCGTGGCTGCCCATCCTGCTGGCGTACGGAGCGGTGCTGCTGGGCCGCGCGGTGGTCGTCTATGGCGTGTCCGGCCTGCTGCGGTTCACGTCGGAGAAGCTGCCCTGGAAGTGGAGCGCGGTGCTCACCTGGAGCGGCCTGCGCGGCGCGGTGTCCATGGTGCTGGTGCTCGGCCTTCCGAACGACTTCGCCCACCGCGAGCTGCTGGTGAACATGACGTTCGGCGTGGTGGTGCTGTCCATCATCTTCCAGGGACTCACCATGGCGCCGATGCTCAAGAAGATGGGCATCACCGGCCTCAAGGACGTCTACCAGGAGAAGTACGAGCTGGCCCGCGGCAAGCTGGGCGCCATCCACGCGGCGCTCGCGTCCCTGGAGTCCATGCGCCGCGGCCGGGAGATTCCGGTGGACGTGCTGGAGCCCCTGGAGCGCGACTACCAGCAGAAGGCGCAGGCGGTGGAGCAGGAGATCGCCACGCTCAAGCAGCAGTCCAACCGCTTCCACGAGGAGGAGGAGCAGGAGGCCATCCGCCGCGTCCTCATCGTGGAGAAGGACGCCCTCTTCAGGGCCTACCAGCAGGGCACGCTCAACAAGGAGGTCTTCGAGCACCTCACCGCGGAGCTGGACGAGCGCATCGCCAAGGCCAAGGACGCGGAGGCCCACATCCCGGAGGAGGACGTCCCCGCGCCCCCGCCGCAGGCCCTGGCCTCCTGAGCGCCACCGGGGGGCGGCGGCGTCAGCTCGCGCCGCCCTCCACCCGCGACTGGAGCACCGCGCCCAGCACGTCCGCGGTGTCCTCGCGCAGCCGCGACAGGTGCGTGTAGAGCACGTCCTCCACCTGGGCCACCGTCTCCCTCGGCGCGCCTGACTCACGCAGGCCCGCCAGCACCGTGTACGCGGCCACCGCCAGCGGCCCCACGTAGCCGCGAGACTCCTCCCAGAACTCCTCGAAGCACGGCACCGCCTCGCCCGCCACCACGCGCGCGAGCCGTCCCAGGCACGCCTCCCAGTAGGCGCGGTGCGCGTCCCGGGCCGCGTCGTCCGCGAACGGGCCCTGGCGCAACTCCAGCCGCGTGCCGTCCTCCCCTGCTCCGGTCGCATGGAAGGTCAGCTCCGCCCGGGTGCGCCCCGGTGGCACCGGCCCGCCACCCTCCCAGTCCATCTCCAGCGCCAGGAACCGCCCCGGCTCCACCTGCACGATGCAGCCCACCTGGGAGAACACCCGACCCGCCGAGTCCCTCAGGCCTACCCGGTAGGGCTGGCCCAACGCACCGGGGTCCGGCGCGTGCGTGCGGTAGCAGCCCGGCGGCGCGCCGAACCAGCGGCGGATGAGCGCGGGCTCCGAGAAGGCGGGGAACACCGCGGCCGGCGGCGCGGGCAGCTTCCACTCCAGCGTCAGGTCGCTCACGCCCGCACCCCCGAGCGCGTGCGCACCTCGAAGCGGGGCACGTTCGCCAGCTGCTCCGCCGGCGCGCGGTACTGCTCCACCACCAGGCTGATCCGCGACTCCTGCATCGACTCCGCGCCGGAGGTGATGGCCTCCACCTCATGCAGCAGGTCGCCCCGGAACATCACCAGCGCGTTCTGCTGCGGCGTCAGCTCCGCCACCCGTCCTCCCCGGTGGTACAGCCGCAGCGCCCCGCCCCGGAGTTCCTTCGGAACCTGGACATACAGCACGCTCACCGCCACCGGGCAGCCGATGCTCGGGCCGTAGAACTCAAGGCTCCGGTCGATGTGCGCCGCGACGTTCCGGCCCCTGCCCACCAGCAGCGGGTTGAGCAGGAAGGCGTTGCACTCCGGCAAGAGCGTCTTCGCCAGGTACGGCGCGAACGCCGGGAAGCGCTCATGGACGTCCGGCAGCGCGTCCCGGCGGAACGTCAGCGAGAAGCCGTACGTGCCGGAGAACTGCCCCGACAGGTTCGACTCCCCCAGGAGCGACGAGCCCAGGATGGCCGAGCGGATGGAGGCCATCGTCTCCTCGGGGAGGACGTCCGGAGTGCGGTGGAAGAAGGTGTCGAGCCGGAAGGCTCCACCCCACGGTGGCTGGAAGCGCATGGCCCCGAAGTCTACCCACCCACGCCGCGCTGCCCCATCCCCCGCTTTCACTCGGGCGGAGGCGCTCCACGGCCCAGACGCAACACGACGCGTCAATCCCTGACAACACAGCGCGTCAGGAATGACATCAATTTCACTTATTTATCAGTTATCACGTCTAAGTCGAATTCTCCGGCCTCCCACCTTGCGGCTCCCAGGGTGTTCAGACTTTCTTCGGACAAGCTACGAAGTCCCCTTCGCAGCGCTCGCCGTCCCACGCCCCATCCACCCCCACAATGGAGTTCGCAACCATGAGCCGAAGCAGACTCACGGGAATCGCGCTCGCATTCCTGGCTGTCAGTTGTCTGGCGGTGCAATCCGCCGAAGCCGCCACGTATGGCGTTACGCCATCGGGCTCCTCCGCCGTCTTCTACGTCGACACGACGGACTGGGCGGACATCCACTACGTGCTCAACAACGGACAGCAGCTCAACATCCGCATGACGGTGACGGGAGGCCGCAACCAGTTCACCGTCAGCGGACTGAGCGCCGGCAACTACATCGACTACAACTTTACGTACTGGGATGTGTCGTGCGCCTGTGCGCGCGACACGGCCTGGACGCGCTACACGCATACCGGCACGGGTGGCGGCACGGACGCGGGCACGGGCACGCCCGACGCGGGCACCGGCGTGGACGCCGGTCCTCCTCCCAACGGCGACGCGGGCCCGGTGGTGCCGCTGTTCACGAGCAGCACCTCGCTGGAGCCGGCCACGGTGGAGAACACCTCCACGGCCCTCATCACCCGCGTGGGCGACCGCGTCCGCGACCGCCACATGCGCGAGGACCAGTACCAGGCCTACGACCACTACCTGAAGCTGTACTTCGAGAAGCGCACCCACTGGATCGAGATCGTGGACACGGTCGCCAAGGGCGGCAGCGTCATCACGGTGAACCTGTACACGATTTATCCGTATGACTCGCCGGACTTCCGCGCGTTCTTCCGCGGGCTCAACACGGTGGCGGAGTACTTCCACAACGCGGACTTCGTGAAGGTCAACGACTACAAGTACACCTCGTCGGTGAACTTCAACGCCAAGGAGGGCCGCGCCATCCGCGTGGGCGACCGGATGGAGCTGGAGATTGGCGTGTTCCTCCAGGCGCCGGTGGAGGGCCGCTTCAACTACTACTCCACGGGCATGCTCTACATCGTGGGCCAGGGCGGCATCGTGCCCTTCGAGGGCCAGGGCAGCACCCGCGACTCCTTCCCGCTGCCGGAGAAGGCTTGGTCGGGCGGCCGCGGCACGCTGCACACGCCGTTCTCCAACGAGCCGGACAACCGCTTCCTGCAGATGGCCACCAACATGGCGCCGGTGAACGCGCAGCCCTTCGTGGAGGGCCGCCGCCTGCACCACACGAACTTCCGCGACGGCACCCACTCCGAGCCGGACAACCCCGTCTTCACCGCGCACGCGAACAAGCTGGGCAACAACTACGTCAACGTGTCCTGCATCTCCTGCCACAAGCAGAACGGCCGCGGCCTGCCGCCCACCACCACCAACACCACGCTGGACAACTACGTGGTGAAGGTGGGCAAGGTGAACAACGGCGTGGTGTCCGTGGATCCCGCGCTGGGCTTCCGCCTGCAGCCGCGCGCGGTCAGCGGCACGCCGGAGGCGGACGTGCGCATCGGCAGCTGGACGACGACGGCGAGCGGCACGCTGAACGGCGGCGTGACGTACAGCCTGCGCAAGCCCAACTACAGCTTCCTCAACGTGACGCCGACGAACTTCTCCGCGCGCATCTCGCCGCAGCTGGTGGGCATGGGCCTGCTGGAGGCGGTGCCGGAGTCGCAGATCGCCGGCCTCGCGGACCCGAACGACGCGAACGGCGACGGCATCTCCGGCCGCATGCAGACGGTGAAGGACCCGGAGACGGGCGTCACCCGCATGGGCCGCTTCGGCTGGAAGGCCGGCACGGCGCGCGTGAAGCACCAGGTGGCCGAGGCGCTCAACAGCGACATGGGCGTGACGACCAACGTGTTCAAGACGCAGGACTGCGGCTCGTCGCAGCAGGGCTGCGCGGGCACGAGCACGGAGCTGGGTGACAGCGAGCTGGACAAGATGACCCGCTACATCGCCCTGCTGGGCGTGCCCGCCCGCCGCGACCACTCGGACGCGACGGCGATGCAGGGTGAGACGGTGTTCAACAACGCGGGCTGCGCGAAGTGCCACGCGCCCACGCTGACCACCAGCCAGTACGCGGCCATGGCCGAGTTCCGCGGCCAGACCATCCACCCGTACACGGACCTGCTGCTGCACGACATGGGCGCGGGCCTGGCGGACAACCTGCCGGAAGGCCAGGCCTCCGGCTCCGAGTGGCGCACGGCCCCGCTCTGGGGCATTGGCCTGACGGCGGGCGTGTCCGGCGGTGAGGCGTACCTGCACGACGGCCGCGCGCGCAGCGTCACCGAGGCCATCCTCTGGCACGGCGGCGAGGGCGAGGCCTCCAAGCAGGCCTTCGTGAACCTCAGCGCCGCGGACCGCAACGCGCTCCTGAAGTTCGTCAACTCGCTGTAAGGCGACAGGCCAGCTTCAAACCCAGACGCCGGGCGGGAGGGGCCATCCGTGCCCCTCGCGTCCGGCGTCGTGCCGTCTCAGGGCGCGAGCGGCGGCGCCTCGTAGCCCACGGTGCCGGCGGCGTTGCCGTCGTAGGTGCTGGCGCTCTGGGTGAAGGTGGCGTTCTTGAAGACGAAGACGCCCCAGCCGGCGCCCTGCGACACGAGCGAGTCGGACAGTCGCAGCTGGCCCCGCCCCGTGCCGCTCCCCACGGAGATGCTGGCCCGGATGTCGCCCGTGCGCGTGAAGTAGTCACAGCAGAAGGGGTCCGAGCCGCCGTGGCTCACCCGCGCGTGGGCGAGGACGTTGTCCGGGTTCAGGGAGAGGATGGAGATGCCCTTCCAGTACCCCGGCGTCTCCGTCCTGCCCGTGAACACGATGGGCGCATCCGCCGTCCCTCGCGCCACCAGGGAGCCCGTCTCCGTGATGCGGAGCCCGGACTCCGCCTCGAACTGGAGGCGCACCCCCGGCTCCAGGGTGAGCGCCCCCGCGTACTCCACGGTCGTGTCCGGAAGGCCGGTGGAGACCCCATAGGGCACGTCCAGCTTGCGCAGCGTCTGCGCCGTGGAGGTGTCCGCTTCCGGCGCCGCCACCAGGTGGACGAGGTTGTCGCCGTTGGCCTCCGGCTGGGTGGGGCTGTTCCCGGAGTAGATGCTCGCGCCGTCCAGCGAGCCCGCGGCGGACAGGCTCACGACCACGGGGGCGCCCAGGTTGCCCCGGAAGAGGTTCCGCGAGAAGCCGGGCAGCCGCGCCTTGTTGAAGACGAACAGCCCCTGCGTGCCGCTCTTCTCCACCGTCGTGTGCGCCAGGCGCACCTGGCTGCTGGCTCCCTGGTTGGAGCCCACCACCACGGACGCCCGGGCCTCCAGCCTGCCGCCCGGCCCGTAGAAGAAGTCACAGCAGAAGGACTGCTCGCTGCCCGCGTAGGAGATGACCACGTGCTCCAGCGCGTTCTCGGGGGTGTTGGACTTGAAGGCGAGCCCCTTCCAGAAACCCGGCGTGGGCGTCGTCCCCGTGAAGGTGATGGGCGCGGCCTCGGTGCCCACCGCGTTGAGGGAGCCCGTCGCGGTGACGAGCAGTCCCGCGTCGGGACCGAAGCGGACCACCGTGCCGGGGGCGAGGGTGAGCGCGCCGCGCACCTCCACGACGCCCGTCACCTCATAGGAGCACCGCTCCTCCCCCGGCGCCCAGGCCGTCGTGGAGGTCAGGGCAGAGGAGATGGTCCGGACACAGCCGCTGGGGGAGGGGTCCTCGCCGGGGTCATCCCCCGGCCCGGCCGGGTCTCCGCCGCAGGCCGCCAGTCCGGAGGCCACCGCGAAGGGGAGGAGGTGAGAAAGGCGGGACAGGTATCGCGTCATGCATGCCACCCGGGAAGGAGCCAGCGACGAAGGCCGCGCTCGCGCAAGGGGGATACGCCGGCCCCGCCCGCTATTCTCACGAAGCGCGAAGTCACTCCCCGGGCTCACGGTGCACGCATGGACGGGCCCCCCTCCTCGACGGCGGGAACACATCACCGGATGCCACCTGACACCCGGGTGGCCCGGGTCACTGCGCACGGGAGCACGGTCGGCGTCCGCGATGCGCAATGGCAGACAGGTGCGGAGGAGTCCCCACTCCCGGCCTCGTGAAGCGTTCCGACATTTCCGGTGTCCCTTTTCCCGGAGAACGCACATGGCGCATCGTCCCGCCCCTCCGCCGCCGCTTTCCGACAATGCCATCCAGGTGGAGGCCGTGGCCTTCATGGATGCAAGGGGACACTGGCTGACCGCCGTCGCGTCGCGGCGGGTGGCGGCGGTGCGCGAGTTCTTCCGGCAACACGCCCACCTGCGGCGCGACTTCGTCCGGGAGCGGGCCGAGGAGGAACGCCAGGAGGGACGGCTCGCGCTGGAGCTGTTCTCCCGCGCGGCCCAGCGTGTCCGGTGGCTGCTCACCACGGGTGACGGCCCCAGCACGCGCATCCATGGCGCGGAGGCCGGACGCGACCTGGGCCTGCTGTTCGCGGGCACGGACTCCGGACTGGATGGCCTGACGTCGGAGCGGGAGCAGCGCTGGAACCTCAACCACCCGCATCCGCTGCCGCCCACCGGCTTTCGCGCGAGCCGCCTCGACGAGGACCAGACCCACCACCTGGCCTTCTACGCGATGTTCGGCGCCTCCAATGACAGCTTCCCCGAAGAGCAGCTGAACAGGCTGATGGGTGCGCTCAGCGACATGGGCCCTCCGGATGATCAACACCTGGCCTGGGACGGCATCGACCTGGGGCGCATGCTGGGCGACCCTCGCTTCGACGTGAACGCCTGGCTCTGGAAGACCGTGGGGGACCCGGTCCAGCTCCCCCAGGCCGCCGAGGCCGTCGCCAGCTAGGGGCCCGGCGTCAGCGGCAGCAGGACGAGCTCCTTGGGGTATTTCTTCGGGTCATCGGGTTTGCCCCAGGGGATCCGCACGTAGGACAGCCAGCGTCCATCGGGCGACACCAGGGGAGCACGCACGCCGTAGGCCTCGGACTCCAGGGGCAGCTTCGAGCACATCCACGGGCGCACCGCCGTGCACAGCCACGGCGAGCGTTCGTTCTTCGGGACGTGCAGCAGGACCCGGCCATTCCTCAGCGAGGCGGAGCCTCCGCCGGCCCGCGCCGCGAGCGCCAGCTCCTCCACGGTGGGTGCACGCGTGCGCACGGGGCCCGCGTCCTCGGGGACCTCGATGACCTTGAACTCCGGGGCCAGGTCGCCGCGCGAGGTGTCCGCGATCAACGAGGCCCGCGACGACAGCGGCAGCACGTCTCGCATCTGCTCCGAAAGGGGAACGGAGCGGCCTCCCATCGGGTAGCACGCGCCCGGGTGATACTGCGACTTCAGGAGCAGGTCCTCTCGCGGGAACGGGCGGTCCTGCCTGGCGACCACGGGCCCCCACTTGCGCGCCGCCGGGTCGTAGCAGCGCACCTGTGCCCCATCCGGCTGGACCAGACACAGGGTGCCATCCCGCCAGTACAACTGGGGCTGACGCTCCGGGGGGATGCTGGGGACGAACGGCACCTGGCCGATGACCTCCGCCTTGCCCTTCACCGCCCCGGCGCTCAGCGGAAGCGGAAGGGTGGCGGCCTTGAGCCGCTGCTGGAGGGCGCGCATGCCGTAGCGCTCCGCGCAGGCGCCGTCGGTCTTCAGCGAGCCATGCAGCTCCGGGTGGACCCCGTCCGCGAGCGCCCGCCGGGCGGAGATGGCCTCCAGCGCCGTGGAGAGACAGCCCATGCGGGAGATGCGCCCCTCCTCCTTGTTCATCGCGAACGAGGCGTCTCGCGCGTCGTCATTCATCTCCACCAGCCGCGCGAAGGCGGCCAGGGCCTCGCGAGCGGAGGCGTCGTCGCGGGCGAGCAGCGCCAGGAGGCGGGCTTCCGTTTCCGGCGCCAGGTCCCAGCGCACCGCGCCGAACGCGCCCATGTTCGCGTCCAGCGTCAACGCGGGGACGTCAGGCACGCCCTCCATCCACAATGACAGACGGCCCGGCTGGCAGCGCATCTTCACCTCGCCTTCGGCTGACGGACTGTCCCCCGCGATGGCGAAGCCGCCGCGGGAGAACCGCAGCCCTCCGGGCGCGGACAGCCTTTGAGACATCCTCACCCCGTCGCCGCGGCAGTCGCTCAGAGGGTCGACGGGGTTGTACGGCCCGACGATGCGCAGCGTCTCCAGCTCGAAGGGGATGCGTGGATCCTGGCCCAGGTCGCAGGAGATCCGCGCGCGGGTGATCCGATCGTCTTCGTCCCTCTTCAGCGACGGCCCTTCCCAGGTCGGCTTCTGCATCACGACGTCCGTCCGCACGAGGCGCGGTTCCTTCGAAGCGAACACGCGGGGCGCGACGTACGGGCCCATTTTCAGGGAGCGCACGACCAGCGTCCGGGTCTCGTCGTCCGAGTCCACCTTGCCCGGCTTGGGACGGCGCATGTAGGCGACCCACCGGCCGTCCGGGGACACGCGGGCCTCCGACAGGTCCTGGCTGCTCTCCTCCTGGCCCGGACCGTCCCATTGGAGGGACCAGCACCTCAGGGGCCTGCGCACGGAGCAGAACTGCTTGCGCTCCTCGTCCAGGATGAACCGGCCTTCGGCGAAGAGCCGGGAGCCGGTGGACGCGAGCATCGCCTTCTTCAGCTCCTCCGCTTCCGGCGCGCGAAGGCGTGGAGGACCGTCCCCTTCAGGGACCTCCAGGACCAGGGCCTCGTGGGTCGCGCTTTGCCAGTACAGGACGGCCCGGGGAGACAAGCGCAGGACGGGCTCATGAAGCTCGGGAGGCCGGACGTTCCGGGTCCCCAGGGGAATGCCGCAGGCCCCCGCGCGAGCGGTCCAGGCGGACGGGTCACCCCGGTCCAAGGGGACAGCCTTGCTCCAGCGCCGCGCCACGGGGTCGTAGCAGCGCATCTGCTTGCCGGTGTCCTGCTGCGCCACGCACAACCGTCCCTGGCGCCAGAACAAGTCCGAGTCCACGAGCGAGCCGAACTGGACCGGCGACTTGGATGGCTGGACCTCGCCAATCTCCTCGGGAGCGCCTGTCTCCAATGGCGGCCGGTCTTCCTCCGGCTGCGGATCCACCATGATATCGAGAGGGGCGTACTCGGCCCGGTCACCGCCCGAGGCCAGCGCGACGCGATACCGGGCGCGCACGAGCGCGGCGGCCAGTCCCGCGACGCTGTCCGCCTCCAGGTTCGCGTCACGACCGTACAGGCGGGAGGGAACGCCCTTGCCGACCAGGAAGTCCAGCTCCTCCAGTGCCCGGCGGGCCCCGGCGTCGTCGCGGACCAGCAGGGGCAGGATGCGGGCTTCGCTGTCCCGGGACACCCGGAACTTCACGGAGGCGGAGGCGGCACCGATACCGATGGGCTCCAGCCGCAGCAGGGGGGCCTCGGGCACGCCTTCCACGGACAGCTCCAGCCGCCGTGCCTCACAGCGCACGCGGATGCGGGGGCGCGGGGGAGGCGGTGGCAGCTGGGTGCCAGGAGCGTCATCCACGATGCGAAAGCGGCGCTCGACGTGTGAGCCATCTGGCAGAGACAGCTTCTGGGTGATGACCACCTCCGCGGGCTGGCAGGAGTCCGGCCTGGCCTGCGTCACCTCCACGGTCTGGGAGGCGGTGATGTCGGGGGTCTTGCCCAGCCCCAGGTCGCAGGGGGCGGACCCGGTGAGCTTTTCAGGAAGCGCCTTCGCCTCCGCGAAGGTCCGCGGCTCGGCGTCGAGGACCACGCCTGGCGACGGCGGTTCCGCGGCGGACGCGGACAGGGTCAGCAGGAGCCCCAGGCACCACCCACGAACGATACGAAAGTGCATGTGTCCCGGACCGTAGCAGCAGGTCATCCTCCGCCGTCCAGGGAGGGGAATGCACGCTGGCGCACCGTCACCGCACATCCCGGTAGCCAGCACACGCGCGTCACGCCACGCTGGCCCTTCCGTGGACGACACCCGCCTTCCCGACCCCGAAGCCCTCCGCCCGCTGCTCACCGACGCCCTGTCGCTGCCCGCGCTCCAGCCGCATGGCCCGCGCCTGGAGCGGCTCCTGGAGGACTACGCGCGGGGCATGGCCCGGAAGGACGCGCCGCTCGTCGTCGCGCTGGTGGGCGCCACCGGCGCGGGCAAGTCCACCCTGCTCAACGCCCTCTCCGGCCAGAACCTCTCCCGCGAGGGCGTGGACCGCCCCACCAGCACCGTCTCCACCCTCTTCGCGCCGGAGGGCACGGCCACGGACGAGCTGGCCCGCACGGGCGCGCGCGTCGTGCGCTACACGCCCGGCCCCCAGGGCCTGTGGAGCGGCCAGGTCTTCATCGACACGCCGGACCTGAACAGCGTGGCCACGGCGCACCGCGACGTGGCGCGCGCCGCGCTGGACAAGGCGGACGTGGCGCTCGTGGTCATGCACCGGGGCAGCGTCGCGGAGGCCACCCAGGTGGAGTTCCTCGCCGAGTTCGCCCGCCGCCGCGCGCTCGTCTTCATCCTCAACTTCGCGGACGAGCTGTCCGCTGAATCCCGCGACGCGCTGAAGTCCCAGGTCCGCCGCGTGGCCACCCAGCACTACGGCCTGGCCGCGGAGGACGTGCCCGTCTTCGCCATCAGCGCCAGAGCCGCGAAGGACGGACAGGACGTCTCCGGCGAGTTCGGCCCGCTCCTCTTCCACCTGCGGGGCCTTGCCACCCAGGCCGTCGCCGCGCGCGTGCGCCACACCAACGCCCTGGGCGCGCTGGAGGAGTTCGCCTCCACCGTGCAGACGGCGCTCAACGACACGGACGCCCTGCTCGCGAAGACGCGCACCGCGCTGGACGCGGGGCTCGCGCGCGCGGCGGAGTCGCTCCAGGCGGACTTCGACGCGCGGCTGTCCCTGGCCCACGGCCACCTGGCGTCGGAGGTCCGCCGTCAGGCCGCGGGCCGCTTCTGGGGTCCGGCCGCGTGGGGGCTGCGGCTGTCATTGTGGGGCGCGTCCGGGATGGGCGTGGGGGCGCTCGTCGCGCGCCGCAGCCTGCCCGCGGGGCTCGCGGTGGCGGCGGCCTCCACGGTGGTGGACGCGGTGAGGGACCGCACCCGCGCCCGCGCCGCGGAGGTGGCCGTGGTGGAGCCCTTCGAGGACGACTTCCTCGCGGAGTCCGCCGCGCGCACCGCCCTGGCGGAGGCGCGCAGCGTGGCGCGCACGCAGGGGCTGGAGGCGGAATCGCTGGGCGTTCCGGACGTGGAGGTGATGCTGGCGGAGCTGCGCGTGGCCCGCGCGGGGGCCTGGCGCTACACGGCATCCACCGCCGTCGCGGAGGCCGTGGCCCGCTGGTGGCGCACGGCCCGGTGGCTGGTGTTGCCGCTCATCAACCTGCCCCTGCTCGCACTGCTGGGGCACGTGGGCTACCGCGTGGTGCGCGGATACGTCGAAGGCCCCCTGTTGCCGTTGGAGTACTTCCTCAACGCGGGGGCCTTCTTCGGGCTGCTCGCGGGCGCCGGAGCGCTGCTCGCGTCAGCGAGTCTCGTCGGAGCCGGTCGCCATGCGGGGAGAGCGGGCCGGGCTCGGTTTGTCGAGGCCCTCGCCGCCCTGGGCAGGAGGCTGGGAGAGGCCGTCGATGATGGCCTTGGCACCGGGCGGCAGGCCGCGAGACGCATCCTGGAGCGGATTCGCGCTGTCGGGTGACATGGACATGACGGCCTGGCCGGGCAGGTGGACGCCGCCGTTGGAGGCCATCATCGGCTGCGCGGAGTCCTTGCACAGCGGCGCCGACACCAGCGTGTCACGCACCGGATCGCCATAGCCCACGATGCGCGCGGGCACGGAGGGGTTGTTCCAGCCGGAGCCCTGCTCCTTGGCGACCTTGAAGTGCAGGTGCGCGCCGCACGACCAGCCCGTCGCGCCGGAGAAGCCGATGAGCTGGCCCTCCTTCACCTTCTCACCGACCTTCACCACCACGGCGCTGAAGTGCAGGTACTGCGTCTCCAGCCCGTCGCCGTGGGAGATGACGACGTAGTTGGCCAGCGGCGCGAACTGCTCGCCGCACCCGCCCTGCTTGCTGTCGCCACGCGCCATGCGCACGACGCCGTCGTGCGCCGCCACGATGGGCGTGCCTTCCGGCATCCGGAAGTCCCACGCGTACGTGTCGTTGTGCTGGTGGCTGCCGGTCTCATGACCCTGGCTCACCGTGTAGATGCGACCACACGCGAAGGGCACGCCGACCTCCGGCATGTTCGCGACCGCATTGGCGGAGGGAGGGAGGGCAGGAGCCGAAGCGAGGAGGGAGCCGACGAAAAGAGCGGAGATGTTCATATCGGGGCGGGCGGACAACCGGTGCAAGGGCTTGCGCTATTTCCCTTGGATTTTCGCTCAGTCCCGAACGGATCACTAGCAGCCGAGCCACGCCCCGCTCTGTCTCAAGGGGGCGACCCTTGACCACACTCCAGAGGGAGAATGGCCCGAAAGCACAGGAGCGCCTGCCTCCCTGTCTGCCTGGTTGGCGGGCTTCAAGCCTCTCAAGCCTTGCCGCTCCAATCCCTGTCAGCTGACCTGAGGTAAAGACAGACGCCCGTCTGCTCGGACGCCCCGTGGGCAGGCCCGGGCGGCCGCGATCAGACACCCCCGGAAGGCCCTCTTCGGAAAGTGACTGGTCACTTTTTAAGTTGGCGGTTATCGTCCCTGCATGTCCCCGAAGTCCGCCGCCAGGAAGGCCGCAGCCCCGGTGCGCCGCACCCAGGCGGAGCGCCGCGAGTCGACGCGCCGCAAGCTGCTGGACGCCACCATCGAGACGCTGGTGGAGCAGGGCTACGCGCGGCTGACGACGGTGGAGGTGGCGAAGCGGGCGGGGGTGTCGCAGGGGGCGCTCTTCACGCACTTCGAAACGAAGGAGGAGCTGCTCGCGGTGGCGGTGGAGCACCTCTTCCCCCGCCTCATCCAGGACTTCCTCGCGGGCGTGGGCGCGCGTCCGTCCGGGAAGGACCGGGTGGGGGCGGCGGTGGACATGCTGTGGACCGCCTACCAGCGGCCGGAGCTCCAGGCCGCCATCGAGCTGTACGTCGCGGCGCGCACCAGCCCGGAGTTGCAGAAGGCGCTGGCGGCGGTGGACGGGCCGCACCGCCAGAACATGCACCGCGTGGCGCGCGAGCTGTTCCCGGACGTGGCCGCCACGCACCCGGACTTCGACGACGTGGTGGAGCTGGCGCTGGACGCGGTGCAGGGCGCGGCGGTGGGCGGCGCGGCCCGCCCGGAAGACCCGGCGCACCGCCGCATGCTGGACACGCTGGCGCGCTTCATGCGCGTCGCATTCGCACCCAAGGATTGATTCGCAGGAGGTCAGCAGCCATGGACATGTCGCACATCCCCGACCTCATCACCCCGGCCATCCCGGTGTTCGTCATCACCGTCATCGCCGAGGCCCTCTGGGTGAAGAAGCTGCGGCAGGAGCGCGGCGAGCGCATCAAGGGCCACACGTGGAAGGACACGCTGGCCAGCCTCTCCATGGGCCTGGGCAACGTGGCGGTGAGCGTGTTCTGGAAGGGCGTGGCGTTCGCGGGCTACGCGGCGCTCTACCACCTGACGCCCTTGCGCATGGGCCACGGGCTGGTGGCGTGGGTGCTGCTCTTCTTCCTGGAAGACCTCTGCTACTACGCCTTCCACCGCGTCCACCATGAGAGCCGCTTCTTCTGGGCATCGCACGTGGTGCACCACTCCAGCCAGCACTACAACCTGTCCACGGCGCTGCGGCAGACGTGGACGCCGATGACGGGCTGGGTGTTCTGGGCGCCGCTGGCGCTGCTGGGCTTCTCCCCGGAGATGATCGTCACGCAGCAGGCGGTGAGCCTGCTGTACCAGTACTGGATCCACACGGAGGCCATCGACCGGCTGCCGCGTCCGGTGGAGTGGCTGTTCAACACGCCGTCGCACCACCGCGCGCACCACGCGTCCAACGCGGCCTACATCGACGTGAACTACGCGGGCATCCTCATCATCTGGGACCGCCTCTTCGGCACCTTCGTCCCGGAGACCGAGCGTCCCATCTACGGGCTGACGAAGAACCTGACCACGCACAACCCGGTGCGCATCGCGTTCCACGAGTTCGCCGCCATCGTCAGGGACGCGGCCCGCCCGGGGCCACTGAGCCAGCGGCTGGGCTACATCTTCCGCAACCCGGCGTGGAAGCCCAAGGGGGCGTCTCAGCAGGCGGGGGCGCCTTCGGTGGAGGCCGCGCCCTCGGCACCGTAGGGGCCGTGCCCTTCCGGGTGGAGGACAGCCCGGGGGTGGAACCGACGTCCAGGCGACGTCCAGGCAACGGGGACCGCGACATCGTTGCGTCCGTGCCGTGTGGGCCTTGCTACGGTGCGCCGCGACGGTTCTGGCGGGCGCCGCGCATGAGGTCGGCGCCCCTTGCAAGGGAGTCGGGTCATGACGGAGCGCGAGTTGTGGGAGCGGTACCAGCGGCACCTGTGCGTCGTCCCCTCCGTGGGGCTCACGCTGGACATCTCCCGCATGAACTTCGGCGCGGACTTCCTGGACGGGATGCGCTCGCGCATGGACGCGGCGTTCCAGGCCATGGACGCGCTGGAGAAGGGCGCCATCGCCAATCCGGATGAGAAGCGCCGCGTGGGCCACTACTGGCTGCGCGCCCCGGAGCTGGCGCCGGAGGCGGAGCTGAAGACGGCCATCACGGACATGCAGGCCCAGGTGGCCGCGTTCGCGAAGGACGTGCACGCGGGCAAGGTGAAGCCGGCGAAGGCGCAGAAGTTCACGCAGGTGCTGATTGTCGGCATCGGCGGCTCCGCGCTGGGTCCGCAGCTGGTGGCGGACGCGCTGGGCAGCGGCCGGGACGCCATGCAGGTGCACTTCCTGGACAACACGGACCCGGACGGGATGGACCGGGTGCTCAACGGCCTGGGCGAGCGGCTGGCGGAGACGCTCACCGTGGTCATCAGCAAGTCCGGCGGCACCAAGGAGACGCGCAACGGCATGCTGGAGGCGGAGGCCGCCTACAAGCAGCGCGGCCTGGACTTCGGCGCGCATGCGGTGGCCGTCACGGGCGACGGCAGCGAGCTGGATAACTACGCCAAGGGCCACAAGTGGCTGCGCACCTTCCCCATGTGGGACTGGGTTGGCGGGCGCACGTCGGTGATGTCGGCGGTGGGGCTCCTGCCGGCCTGGTTGCAGGGGCTGGACGTGGACGGCTTCCTCGCGGGCGCGAAGGACATGGACGCGGCGACGCGCGGGCATGACGCGGCGGCGAACCCGGCGGCGCTGCTCGCGCTGATGTGGTTCCACGCGGGCGGCGGCAAGGGCCAGAAGGACATGGTCATCCTGCCGTACAAGGACCGGCTGATGCTGATGTCCAAGTACCTCCAGCAGCTGGTGATGGAGTCGCTGGGCAAGGAGCTGTCGCTGGACGGCAAGGTGGTGAACCAGGGCATCGCCGTCTATGGCAACAAGGGCTCCACGGATCAGCACGCCTACGTGCAGCAGCTGCGCGAGGGCGTGAACAACTTCTTCGTCACCTTCGTGGAGGTGCTGAAGGACCGGGACGGCAAGTCCCTGGCGGTGGAGGGTGAGAACACCAGCGGCGACTACCTGCTGGGGTTCCTCCTGGGCACGCGCCGGGCGCTGTTCGAGAAGGGCCGCGAGTCGATGACGCTCACCGTGCCGGACGTGAGCGCGCGCACGGTGGGAGCGCTGATTGCGTTGTACGAGCGCGCGGTGGGCCTCTACGCGAGCCTCGTGAACATCAATGCCTATCACCAGCCGGGCGTGGAAGCGGGCAAGAAGGCCGCGGGGCGCGTGCTGGAGCTGCAGGGCAAGCTGCTCTCGAAGCTGAAGGCGGCGAAGGCGGAGGCACGGTCGGCGGATCAGCTGGCGCAGGACATTGGCGCGGCGGAGGAAGTGGAGACGGTGTTCAAGCTGCTGGAGCACCTGTCCGCGAACGGCGACCACGGCGTGAAGCGCTCGGGTGGAGCGCGTCCGGCGGAGGCCCGCTTCCAGTCCGTGTGACAAATCATTGCCCGTGAGGGCAATGCCTGACGGTTCCAGGCCCCGGCTAGCCTGGACCGTCATGGGCCGAGCACACGCGGTGGGGCTGTGGCTGTGCGTCCTGGGCGGGCTGGCGGCATGCCCGGACGTGCACCGCCCGGGCGGCAAGCTGGACCGGGCGGCACACAAGGACGCGTTGGAGCAACTGCCGGAGTCGAGCTGCAGCGCGAGGGTCTACAAGCGCCTCTGCCCTGAGGGCGTCGAGCCGAGCGAAGAGTGCATCGAGCTGTGTGGTGGCCCATGACGCGGCCCTGGCACGTGTCCATGAGCCTGGTGGCCTGCCTCGTCATCCTGGCCCCCACACTCTTCGTCCTCCAGCAGGTGCGGGAAGCCAGTGCCGCCCCCATGGCGGAGCCGGAGGGCCTGGTCCCCATGCTGAGCTACGACGAGCGGATGCGGCGGGTGACCTACCACCACACCTGTTCGAAGCAGACCGACTGTGAGTCCCCTCTCGTCTGTTACCGCGACGTCCGCTTCCGGCGCTATTGCACGGACAGCGCCTGCACGACCGACAGTCAGTGCCCCGAAGGACAACGATGCACGACGCTGGCCGTCCCCAGCGCAGGAGCATTGGTCAGGCTCTGCGCGCTCGTCGGCATTCGCCAGGAGGGAGAGCCCTGCCTGGAGACCGCTTTCGATGCAACCTCCGCCTGCAGGGCTGAGTTCGAGTGCATGGGGAGGGATGGCTACTGCGCTCGTGCCTGCACCCCTGGCCAACCCGGGACGTGTTCGGAGGGATTCTTCTGCGCGGACGTGAAGCCGAGGCCCTCGTGTCTCCCCACCTGTAAGGAGCGCGGCTGCCCGCAAGGTGAGCGCTGTGTCCCCTTCGAGGAGGGCACCTCCATCTGCGCGTCCATCTACGGTCCGAACTGCCTGGACACCCCTTGTCCCGAGGGCCGCAAATGCCAGGTGTTCTCGCAATCGGACTTCCCGGGCAAGGTCTGGGCGGAGTGCGTTCATCGCTGCTCCGCCACGAACCCGACGTGCGGCGAAGGCCAGGTCTGCGATGGCTTCCACTGCCTCCAGGCCTGCGATCCCAACGGCCCCAACCCCTGCGCCGAGGGCTATCACTGCGACCGTCGCGGCGAGAAGCTCCCGTGGTCCTGCCAGCCGGACTATTGGCGCGGCGGTTGATCAGCGCCCGACGCTCTGACTGCCCCAGGGTCGACACCTTCATGGCCCCGGGCGCACGGGATGTGGAGGGCCCGGGTGGGTTCCATCCTGAAGGCTCGTCCCCCAGGAGCCTCCTCCCGATGAAACCGTCCTCCGCCTTCCTGCTGGCCCCTCCCCTCTCCGCGCGTGAAACCGAAGACCCGTGGCACGGCACCGTGCAGGGCTGCGTGCGCAGCCGCGATGACGTCACCCTGGCCGCGCTCCCTCGCGAGCGCTACCGCTCCGCCCTGGAGATTGGAGGCGCCATCGGCCTGCTCACGGAGAAGCTCCAGGCGCGCTGTGACGCCCTGCTCTCCCTGGAGACCTCCGACTCCGCCCAGGCCCGCGCCATCCACCGCTGCCGCCACCTGTCCCACGTGCGCTTCCAGCAGATGAGCGTGCCGGAGCGCTACCCCGAGCAGACCTTCGACCTCACCCTGGTATCCGGACGCGGCGCCTGGTGGAGCCTCCCGGAGCTGGCGCTCGCGCAGTCGCGCATCCTCGAACACCTGGAGCCCGGCGGGCACCTGGTCCTCGTGCACTGGACCGGCCAGACGCGCGACATGCGCTGCAGCGGCCACGAGGTCCACGACGCCTTCCGCAAGCTTGCCCCCAAGCGCCTGCGCCACCTGCGCGGTGAGATGGAGGGCACCTGGCGCCTGGACGTCTTCGAACGGCTTTGAACGCCCCGGGTGAATCCCGTCCCCCACCCGGCCCGGGCCAGCGGTAGAAGGGACGTCATGGAACTGGGAATCACGGGGAAGTCGGCGCTCGTCACCGGCAGCAGCAAGGGCATCGGGCGGGCCATCGCCATGGTGCTGTCGCGCGAGGGCGCCCGGGTGTGCGTGTGCGCGCGCCACCCGGAGGCGCTGGAGGCCCTCGCGAAGGAGCTGCGCTCCGAGGGCGCCCAGGTGGCCACGGTGCTCACGGACGTGGCCACGCAGGAGGGCGCGTACCTGGCGGTGGACTCCACGGTGCGCGCCTTTGGCAGCATCGACATCCTGGTGAACAACGTGGGCGGCAGCGGCGGCGCGGGCGCCTTCGACGCGGCCAGCACCCAGCAGTGGAACGACGTCATCCAGCGCAACCTGATGTCCGCCGTGTGGTGCAGCCAGCGCGCGGTGCCGCTGATGCGCCAGCTTGGCGGCGGCAGCATCGTGCACATCAGCTCCATCTTCGGCCGCGAGTACGCCACCAGCGCGCCCTACAGCGCGGCCAAGGCGGGCCTCATCGCGCTCACCAAGGAGATGGCCGTGGACCTGGCGTCCCACCGCATCCGCGTCAACGCCGTGGCCCCGGGCTCCATCTTCTTCCCCGGCGGCAGCTGGGACCGGCGCAATCAGCACGACCCGGAGGCGGTGGCCAAGATGGTGCGCGAGCAGATTCCCTGGGGCCGCTTCGGCACGCCCGAGGAGGTGGCGGACGTGGTCGCCTTCCTCAGCTCGGAGCGGGCGAAGTGGGTGACGGGCGCCACCCTCCCCGTGGACGGCGGACAGGGCCGTGCCTACTGAACCCCGTTGCGGTATGGAGTCCGCGCGAATGAGGCCAACGCATTGCTGAAGCTCTACAAGAAGGACGGCGACACCCTGCGCTACTGGGAGGCGTGGGAGCACGAGGGTGTCGTCACGGTGCACTGGGGCACCGTCGGTGATGGAGGCGAGCAGAAGACCGTTCCCGTCCCCCCGGACGAGGACCCCGACATGGTCATCGCCCAGGAGGCCGAGCCCCACGTGGACGCCGGCTACGACGAGCCCGAGCCGGACGCCATGTCCGTGCTGCTCGTCGAGTACACCGTGCAGGGCAAGGGCACCGGCCATGACTTCGAGCAGCGCAACGCCGTGGAGGAGCTGCTCACGGACGCGCTCGGCTGGACGGGCAACGGCGAGGTGGAGGGCGGCGAGACGGAAGAGGGCGTCATGCGCGTGCACTGCCGCGTGATGGACCCCGACAGCGCCGCGCGCACCGTGGTGGAGGCCCTGGACGCGGAGGACCTGCTCGAAGGGGCCCGCGTGCTGGTGGCGCGAGGCGACGAGAAGCCCCGCGTCGTGCACCCGCCGCTGTTCCCCGTGCTCAAGTCCTAGACGCTTCCGGAGCCTGGGGAGCCTGGCCCCGGGGCCCGAAGACGCGGAACAGCAGCACCAGCGACGGCACCACCGTCACCAGCCCCACCCCGAGCGCCACCAGGAGCAGCCGCTGCACCACCGGCTGCGCCGCGGCGCTCTGGAGCGTCAGGTGCGGGTAGACGAGGTACGGCGCCTGCGACACGGCCCACCCCAGCACGATGAGCCCGCCCTGCGTGGCCGCCGCTACCCGAGCGGCCCGGAAGCGCCGCGTCCACAGGAGCGCGAACGCCGTCACCGCCGCCACCGCGGTCCCCCCGTGCAGCGCCAGCGCGAACGGCGTCTGGAGCAGGCCCGTCCACACCCGGGGAGCGCCCTCGCGCGACAGCAGCAGGGCGGCCAGGGCCAGCGGGAACAGGAGCCCGCCCGTCACCAGCGCCCGGCGCCGGAAGTCCTCCGCCAGCTCCGGCGTCCGCGCTTCGTGCGTGAGGTACACGGCCGCCAGGAACGCGAACATGCCCAGCGTCAGCACGCCCACGGACAGCGCGAAGGGCGACAGCCACGACGCGAAGAAGCCGCTCACCACCGCGTGCCCCTGCATGCGGATGGCGTCGCTGGCCACCGCGCCCACGCACATGCCCAGGAGCAGCGGCGCCACCACGCTCGCCACGCTGAACACCACGCCCCAGCGGCGCTCCACCGCGTCCCCGCGCGTGTCGTAGGCGCGGAAGGTGAACGCCGTGCCCCGGAACACGATGCCCAGCACCAGCAGCGTCAGGGGCACATGCAGCGCCACGCTCAGCGCCGCGAAGGCGCGCGGAAAGCCGCTGAAGAGCAGCACCAGCCCCACGATGAGCCAGACGTGGTTCACCTCCCACACCGGGCCGATGGCGTGGGCGATGAGCGCGCGCTGCTCCGCCTTGCGAGGCCCGCGTGCCAGCAGGTCCCAGACCCCGCCGCCGAAGTCCGCCCCTCCCAGGAGCGCGTACAGCACGAACGTGCCCGCCACCGCGAGCCCCAGCACCGTCGTCTCAATGGGCATGGGCCACCTCGCCATCCGCGGGCGCGCCGGGCGTCTTGGACCCGGGCAGCGTGCCCGCCACCTGCCGCCAGAGCACGAAGAGCACCGTCACCCCGAGGAACAGGTACACCGCCGTGAAGGTGAAGAACGGCGCGGCCAGGTGCGGCACTGGCGTCACCGCCTCGCTCGTGCGCATCACGTCGCGAACAATCCAGGGCTGCCGGCCCCACTCCGTGACGAGCCACCCTGCCTCCAGCGCCACCAGCCCCAGCGGCCCCGTCCAGAGCCACGCGCGCATCATCCCCTTGCCGTGCGGCCACTCGCGGCCCCGCCACCGGCGCCACAGCGTGGCCAGCGCGAGCAGCGCCATCAGCGTGCCCGTGCCCACCATCACCTGGAAGGCCATGTGCACCTTGGCCACCGGCGGCCAGACGTCACGGGGGAACTCGTTCAGCCCCTTCACCTCCGCGTCGGGGTCCGCGAACGCCAGGATGGAGAGCCCCTTCGGCAGGTCGATGGAACCCGACACCGTGCGAGTCTCCACGTCCGGCCATCCGCCCACCCGCAGGGGGGCGCCCGCCTCCGTGTCGAAGTGCGCCTCCATCGCGGCCAGCTTCACCGGCTGCTCGCGCGCCACGTGCTTCGCGGACAGGTCCCCCACCAGCGGCTGCGCGAGCGCCGTGACACACGCGAGCGGCAGCGCGATGGACAGCGCCTTCTTGTGGAAAGCAGCGCCCGGGTGCTTCAGCAGGATGAAGGCGTGGATGCCCGCCATCGCGAAGGCGCTGGCCTGATAGCAGGACAAGAGCACGTGCGCCGTCTGGTACTGCCAGCCGGGGCTGAACATGGCCACCAGCGGCTGCACGTCCGTGGGCCCCGTCGGCGTGGGCGTGAAGCCGGACGGGTTGTTCATGAACGTGTTCACCAGCGTGACGAAGAACGCGCTCGCCGCGCCGCTCACCGCCACCATCACGCCGCTGAACAGGTGCAGGCCCGGCGACACGCGCTCGCGGCCGTACAGGTAGATGCCCAGGAAGATGGCCTCGGTGAAGAAGGCCACACCCTCCAGACTGAAGGGCAGGCCAATCACTTCGCCGTAGCGGCCCATGAACTCCGGCCACAGCAGGCCCAGCTCGAACGAGAGCACCGTCCCGCTCACCGCGCCCACCGCGAACAGGATGGCGGTGCCCTTGGCCAGCTTCTCGCTGAGCTTCCGGTAGTCCGCGTCCCCCGTGCGCCGGTGCTTCAGGTCGCTCAACACCATCAACACCGGCAACGCCACGCCGGCCGCCGCGAACACGATGTGGAACGCGAGCGAGAGCCCCATCTGCGCGCGCGCATAGAGCAGGTCCGTCATGGACATCAGTCTGCTTTATGCGCGCATTTTACGCATTCAGGATTTCTTATCTTTGTCCGCAGGCACCTTGGCGACGCTCCGCGAGGGCACCAGGGTCTGCATGGAGTTGCGGGCCACGGCGGTGGCGAGCGAGGTGGCGAAAATCATGACCACCTTGCGGCCCAGCTCCGCGCCCAGCGGCTTGTCCTCGATGCTGGTGGCCACGCGGTCCGGGTGGGCCCAGGCGCGCTCCAGGGCCTTGCGGCGCATGCGGCGCACGCGCTCGTCGTGGTGGCGGGCGCGGTAGATGGCGAAGCCCACGCCCAGGCCCACCGCCACCAGGGCGGCGGCGCCCACGGTGAGGAGCAGGTCCTTGTTCTGGTTGACGTGGTAGCGCACATCCGTGGCGCGGGTGCGCCGGCGGTCCAGCTCCTCCAGGGTGAGCAGCAGCTCGTCGCGGATGCGGTCCGCGGTCTGCTCCACCTGCTCGCGGTCGCCCATGCGCTTGGTGATGGCGTGGTCGGCGTGCGTTTCGATCTCGGAGGCCTGGCTCATTGCAGCGTCTCCCGGGTCATCTGGAAGTCCGTCTTCAAGCGTTCCTGGGTATGGACCAGCGGTTTCTTGGGAATCCGCTTGGTGCCCAGGAACAGGAGGAGGCCGGCCACGGCCAGCAGCACCACTCCCACGATGAGCACGCCCACGGCGTCTCCCAGGGGCAGCGCCAGGCCCAGCGCGACGAAGAGCACGGCCAGCGACGTGAGGGCCAGCACGGCCCCGGCGCCCAGGAAGATGCCCGCCAGCTTGGCCGCCTGCAGCTCCTGCTTCAGCTCCTTCTTGGCGTGCATCACCTCCGCCTTCACCAACAGGCGGGTTTCCGACAACGCATGCCGGATGAGTTCGGGGGTGGAGAGCGTCTCCAGCTGGCTGCGCTCCAGGCGTTCTGATTCGAGGTCCACGACCGTGCCTCCGACAGGATGACTTCACGGGGAATCACCGACGGTCGCCTGCCTGGCGTACCGGCTGTCCCCGGTCTGTCCCTGAAGGTGGTCAGGAAGGGTGTGTGGGAGAAGTCCCGCCGCACACCCCAAGCGCGTCTGGCTGCCTGCCTGGTGCCCCCGCCCCTCCGGACGGGACCGGGTGGGGCCGGCGGGCCCGGTCCATTAGCGGCGGGTCTTCTGGTGCGCGATCGCCGTGGCCAGCGTCTCGCGCACCTGGCGGGCGCGGAACAGGCGGTCCGCGGTGTCCAGCAGGTTCTCCGCGTACAGCACCTGCTTGCGCAGGCGGGCCGGGATGGCGCGGGTGCCCAGGTGCGCGCCCAGGAGGGCACCGGTGAGGGCCGCGGCCACGTCCGCCTCGCCGCCACAGCGCAGCGTGAGGACCACGGCCTCGCGGAAGTCGTGCGGCACCTTCAGCGTCGCGTAGAGCGACGTGAGCAGCACCGGCACCACGTGGCACGGCAGGCCGTCCACGCCCTTCAGCTCGCTGGGGGGCACGCCCACCTTGCGCAGTTGGTTGAGCGCGCGCTGGGTGTCCCAGGTGAGCAGGCGCGGCAGGTGGCGGATCTCCTCCGCCAGGTTCTTGTCGTGCACCGCGGCGGACAGCGCCAGGGCCTCGCAGAAGGCCGCGGGCGTGAGGGCCTCCTGCTCCATGCCCAGCGCCACGGCCTGCGCGAACGCGGCGGCGGCAGCGGCGCAGACGGGGTCCTTGTGCGTGATGACGGTGAGCACGCCCGCGTCGTGCGGCAGGCGCGCGCGCTGGCCGCTTTCGAAGAGCCCCACCACCAGCGCGCGGCTGAGCACCGACGGGCACTTCGTGCCGAGCGGGGCACCCGCGCTCATCCACGGCGTGCCGCTCGCCAGCCGCTGCAGCGCTTCCGACAGGCTGCGCGGCGGCTGGAGGATGATGCCCTCCTGCCACAGCCACGCCAGGTGCAGCGCCGCGCTGCGGCCGTCCACCTTGCCCTCGCGGATGACGCTCTCCGCGGCCGCGAGCAGCAGCTGCGTGTCGTCGCTGAACTGGCCCTTGGCGAACTTGCCGCGCGGCCGGGGCGCGAAGTCCTCCGCCAGGCCAGGCAGCCGCGCCAGGCTCGCCGGGGGGATGCCCCTCAGCGGAAAGCCGAGCGCATCCCCGATGGCGAGCCCCAGGAATGCCGCATGAAAACGGTCCTGGCGGTCTGCGGGAGTCAGCGGCATCGGAGGGGCGGAGATTACCCGAGCCTCAGCCAAGGACGAGCACCGAGATGAACGCTGCGTGGGCGCGCGACGCGATGGCGGATCGATCATGGGGCCTTGACGTGCACGAAGCGGGTGCGGTGGAGCGCCGGACAAGAAAGGTCCCGCTGGATTGCACCGCGCGCGTCGCCACTGTCCGCCTCCTCCGCCGCAACCACGGCGCAACCGGGGGCGCGGTAGCTATCGCATCCCGCTGCGTTTCAGCAAGCAGGCGAGCCCGTTGAAACGCGCGAGCACGCGTGCATGTCCAACTTCGAATGCTGCGCATGAACCGAAAGGGACGCACGGGTGGCCCCGTGCGCGTGCGCTGCCCACGGGCTCAGGTGTTCACCTTGACGTGAGCGACTTCACTTCATCCAAGCGACGCACGTGTGCGCGCGCGGATCACGCGTCGTCGCGGCCCAGGTTCACCACCGCCATCAAGCGCGCCACCACGGCCTCCGCGCCCTGGTGCAGCCGCGTGCCGTCCCACAGCGCGGGGGACGTGTGGCCGCCGCGCTCGCGCCAGTCCCTCTCCACCTCTTCGTAGGTGAGGTTGCGGAAGCGCACGCGGTCCTCCAGCGCGTGGTCCGTGACGAAGCGGCGCGCGGTGGCGGACGGCGGATCCGCGATGCGGTGGAACAGCTCCAGGACGGGCGAGTCGGGCGTGCTCATGACTTGAGCCGCATCATGCTTCGTCCGGGCCTCCGAACGCGAAAAGGGTGGAGCGCCGGTCCCCAGGTCCCTGGGGATTCGGAGCACCACCCTTCCCGATACCGCGGAGAGACCCTTAGCGGGACTCGGAGGCGCTGATGCGCGCGGCCTCGCGGCGCACCGCGGCCTGCTCCAGCGCGTAGCGCGCGTCCGCGGCGTTCAGGTCCTTGAGGCGCGCCTGGGCCTCTTCCATGCGGCGGCGGGCACCCGCGACGTCGATGCCGGTGACGTGCTCGGCGGCGTCCGCCAGCACCAGCACCTTGTCGTTGCTCACCTCCACGAAGCCGCCCGCCACGAAGTAGCGGTCCTGCTTGCCCGCCTCGATGAGGGTGAGCGTGCCCGGCTCCACCAGCGACAGGAACGGCGTGTGGCCGGGACGCACGCCGAACAGGCCCTCTCCGCCCGGCACGATGGCCTCGTCGGCCTGCACGGACAGGATGCGCTTCTCGGGGGTGACGATCTCGACAGTCAGCTTGGCCATGAAGGTCCTCGTGCTACCGCACTACCGCATCAGAAAGTCAGCCGCTGGGTCTGCGCGCCCACCGGCTCGAACTCCAACACCCCGGCGTCCGTCAGGCGCGGGCCCTTGCCCGGGATGCCCAGCGTGCCCTCCAGCCACTTGAGGTGGTGGGCCAGCTGCCGCACTTCCGGCAGCTGCTTCGTCGTCATCAGCTCCGTCAGCCGCCGCTCCTGGAGCTTCTGCCCGGTGCGGTCGAACTGGGCGGCCACCATCACCCGCGCCCACGCCAGGCTCTGGCCCTTCACCTTCTTCTTGCCCTTGCTGGGGAGCGGCTTGCCCTTCTCCACCAGCGGGTAGAGCACCCAGACCTTCTCCCCGTCGTTGGACGCGAAGTAGAGGTCATCCACCGTCCCCACGCACACGTCCGCCGACCAGAGGGGCCCGCTCTCCTTGAGCATCTCCAGCCGGCACTTCCCCACGCCCACGTCCACCAGGCGGACGCTGTAGAGGCCGTTCGCGCTCACCCGTGCCCGGCTGCCGCGCTCCCCCGCCAGGGCGGAAGGCGCGGCACCACAGATGAGCAGGGCGAGCGCGACGGTCAGGCGCATGGGGTCTTTAGGCCGCCGCCAGCTTGCGGGCCTTCTCCTGCGCCTCCTCGATGGAGCCGACCATGTAGAAGGCGGACTCCGGGAGGTCGTCGTGCTTGCCGTCCGCGATCTCCTTGAAGGAGCGGATGGTGTCCTGGAGCTTCACGTAGCGGCCGTCCAGACCGGTGAAGACCTTGGCCACGAAGAACGGCTGGGACAGGAAGCGCTGGATCTTGCGGGCGCGCGCCACGGACAGCTTGTCCTCTTCGGAGAGCTCGTCCATGCCGAGGATGGCGATGATGTCCTGGAGCTCCTTGTAGCGCTGCAGGATGCCCTGGATGCGGCGGGCCACGGCGTAGTGCTCGGCGCCCAGCACGTCCGCGGACAGGATGCGGCTGGTGGAGTCCAGCGGGTCCACGGCGGGGAAGATGGCGAGCTCCGCGATGGAGCGGTTGAGCACCGTGGTCGCGTCCAGGTGGGCGAACGCGGTCGCGGGGGCCGGGTCCGTCAGGTCGTCCGCGGGCACGTAGATGGCCTGCACGGAGGTGATGGAGCCCTTGGTGGTGGAGGTGATGCGCTCCTGCAGGCCGCCCATCTCCGTGGCGAGCGTGGGCTGGTAACCCACCGCGCTGGGGATGCGGCCCAGGAGGGCGGACACTTCCGAGCCGGCCTGGGTGAAGCGGAAGATGTTGTCCACGAAGAGGAGCACGTCACGGCCCTCCACGTCGCGGAAGTACTCCGCCATGGTCAGCGCGGAGAGGGCCACGCGGGCGCGGGCGCCGGGCGGCTCGTTCATCTGGCCGTACACGAGGACCGCCTGGCTCTTCTCCAGGTTGTCGGTCTGGATGACCTTGGTCTCCTGCATCTCGTGGTACAGGTCGTTGCCTTCGCGGGTGCGCTCACCGACGCCGGCGAACACGGAGAAGCCGCCGCGCTCCACGGCCACGTTGCGGATGAGCTCCTGCAGGAGCACCGTCTTGCCCACGCCGGCGCCGCCGAACAGGCCGATCTTGCCGCCACGGGTGTAGGGGGCGAGCAGGTCGATGACCTTGATGCCGGTCTCGAACATCTGCACGCGCACGTCCTGCTCCGTGAACGGAGGGGGCGCGCGGTGGATGGGCCAGTACTCGGTGGCGTTCACCGGGCCCATCTCGTCCACCGGCTCGCCGGTGACGTTCATGATGCGGCCCAGGGTGGCCTTGCCCACCGGCACCTGGATGGGGGCGCCCGTGTTGCTCACCGGCATGCCGCGGCCCAGGCCCTCGGTGGAGTCCATGGCGATGCAGCGCACGGTGTTCTCACCCAGGTGCTGCGCCACCTCGATGGTGAGGTTGTCCTTCTCCGCGCCCAGGTTGGGGTTGGTCACCTTGAGGGCGGCGTACACCTCAGGGAGCCCGCCGGGCGGGAACTCCACGTCGACCACGGGGCCGAGAACCTGCGTGATCTTGCCAGTCGTCGGGACTTGAGCGCTCATGGGACTCCTCTGCCTTGTCTCGTGTGGCGAGCGGCCGGGGCGCCGCCGCCCGTCAGGAAATCGAACCCCGAAGAGGGGTGTGGGCGGGCCCCCTTTACCGGGGGGTGCCCGGCAGGGTCAAGCCTCCCGGGTCCGCCTGCGTAAGTCCCGCTTAGCGGAGCGGTGTCCCGGGCGCCAGTCCCTTGCCGTTCCCCTCTGCGCCGCCTGCCCGGTGGGGGCCTGAGTGGGGGGGCTGGAAACACAAAGGGCCCGTGCCCGGCGCTCGTGGAGCGCGAAGCATCGGGCCCTCCTGGGGGAGCAACCGGACGGGAGGCGGACTACTTGAGGGCCTCGGCGCCGGAGACGATCTCCATGAGCTCCTTGGTGATGACCGCCTGGCGGGTGCGGTTGTAGAGCAGGGTGTAGCTGGAGATCATGTCCGTGGCGTTGTTGGTGGCGTTCTCCATGGCGCTCATGCGCGCGCCCTGCTCGCTGGCCACGCTCTCCAGCAGCGCCCGGTACAGCTTGATGTTGACCGCCTGGGGCACCAGCCGGTCCAGCACGGCCTGGCGGGACGGCTCGTACTTGAAGTCCACCAGGGCCGGGGCGGAGGTCACGGTCTCCGGGGTGGGCGTGGCGGCGGCCTTCGCCGTGGCGGGCTGCAGCGGCAGCAGCTGCGACACGACCACGTTCTGGGTGATGGCGGAGACGAACTCGTTGTAGACGACGTAGACCGCGTCGACCTCATCGTTGAGGAAGGCGGCGGCCAGCTCTTCCGCGACGTTGGCGGCGGAGCGGTAGTTCAGCGTCGCGTACAGGCCGGCGAAGTCCTTGCGGATGGACTGGCCGCGGTTGCGGAAGAAGTCGTTGCCCTTGCGGCCCACCGTGGAGACGCGCACCTGGAGGTCGCTGTTCTCGTACAGGTAGCGGTTGGCGCGGCGGATGACGTTGGAGTTGAAGCCGCCGGCGAGGCCGCGGTCGGACGTGAGGAGCAGCAGCTCCACGCGGCGGATGGGGCGGGTGGCGAGCAGCGGGTGCGCCAGCTCCTGGTCGGCGGAGCGCACGGCCAGCTCGGAGATGATCTGCTCCAGCGTCTGCGCGTACGGACGGGCGGCGAGGATGGCGTCCTGCGCCTTCCGGAGCTTCGCGGCGGAGACCATCTTCATGGCCTTGGTGATCTGCCGCGTGTTCTTCACCGAGCGGATGCGCTTGCGGATGTCGCGAAGGGACGCCATGGACCGGAAACTCCTCGTAAGTCGTGCGGCGCGCGCCCCGTGACAGCCCGGGCTGGCCATGAGGGACGGCGGGCCCCCTATATAGGCGGGGCGGGGGCCGGTCAACGGCGGGGTGCCCGGACCCGGGCCCCCTGCCCGGCGCCGGAGCCCGGCGCCACAGCCGTCCGGGGGCCGGGCGGGCGTGACCAGTTCCCGCCAGAGGGCCGCCCGTGGTGCTTTCCGACCGGGGGGCGCCGGAAGAGAATGGCCCCTTCCGACTGTTGCGCGGGGTCCATGAAGGCTGGCGGCACGACCAGGGTGTGGGTACGCAGGGGCCTGGGGCTGCTCGGGCTGGCCCTGGCCGTCCTGCTGGGTCTGTCCCACTTCGTGCGCCTGCGCTACCAGGGCCGCATCGTGCCGCTGGCCGTGGCTCCGGAGGCCCCCGTGGCCCTGGTGTTCGGGGCGGGGCTGGCGCCGGGCGCGGTGCCGTCGCCGGTGCTGGCGCAGCGGCTGGACGCGGCCATCGCGCTCTGGCGGCAGGGCAAGGTGCGGTCGCTGCTGGTGAGCGGGGACAACTCCGCGCCCTTCCACAACGAGACGCGGGCCATGCGGCGCTACCTGCTGGAGCACGGGGTGCCGGAGGACGCGGTGGTGGGGGACGAGGCGGGGCTGTCCACCTACGACAGCTGCCTGCGGGCGCACTCGGTGTTCGGCGCGACCCGGGCGGTGCTCGTCACGCAGCGCTTCCACCTGTCGCGGGCGCTCTTCATCGCCAACTCGGTGGGCATCGACGCGTGGGGCGTGGCGGCGGACGAGGGACGGGCGACTCCCTGGCGCTACACGGTGCGCGAGACGCTGTCCCGGGTGCTGGCGCTGGGGATGGTGCTGCTGGAGGTGGAGCCCGGCAGCACTGACGGCCAGCCGCCGACGGCTCCCCGCTGACGGGGGACTGGGCCCGGCAGGCAGGCGGGCGGCGTCCATTGCCGCTCCCGTCCGGGGGTCCCATTTTCGTGGGGACACGGAAGCTTTTCTCAACCGTCCCTGTCGAGGAGACCCCATGAAGTTCAACAAGCTCGGAGACGAGGATGTGGGCGAGTCCACCTCGCTGCGCCACCGGAACCCGGACACCGGAGAGGACGAGATCAACATCTCGGACCAGGACCTCGCGCTGTCGCCGCCCATGGAAGAGGAGGCGGATGCGCGGGACATCCTGCCGGATCAGATCCAGCGCTTCGGCCGGGGCGATGAAGAGGAAGAGGAGCGCGAGCTGACCGCGCAGCCTGATGAACCCGGACCGCGCGCCCAGTCGCCGGACCTGCTGCCCGAGGGGTAGCCGGGTCCAGCAGTCGGGTGAGGCTTGAAAACAGGGCGCGTCCCCGTGAATGGGACGCGCCCTTTGTTTTCAGGAGGGGCCTCTGTCGGAGGCCCCGTGCGGCTCAGGACTAACGGCGCGAGGACTTCTTCGCGGCGCCCTTGCCCGTGGCCTTCTTCGCGGCTCCACGCGTGGATGCGCCCTTCTTCGCGGCGGCGCCCTTCTTCGCGGCGGCCCCGCGCGTCTGAGCGCCCTTCGCGGCAGCCCCCTTCTTCGCGGCAGCCCCCTTCTTCGCGGCAGCGCCACGCTTCTGGGCCGCGCCTTTCTTCGCGGTGGCCCCCTTCGCAGCGGACTTCTTCGCGGCAGCGCCACGCTTCTGGGCCGCGCCCTTCGCGGCAGCCCCCTTCGCAGCGGACTTCTTCGCGGCAGCGCCACGCTTCTGGGCCGCGCCCTTCTTCGCGGTGGCCCCCTGCTTCGCGGCGGTCTTGCCCGGGGCCTTCTTCGCGGCCCCACGCGCAGGCGCGGCCTTCTTCGCGGCGGTCTTGCCCGGGGCCTTCTTCGCGGCCCCACTCGCGGGCGCGGCCTTCTTCGCGGCGCCCTTCTTGCCGGCCGCCTTGCGCGTTCCCGCCCTCGTGGAGACGGTTTCGCTCGGTGCCTCCGCTTCGGTGGCTTCGGCCTTCTTCGCGGGGGCGGACGGCGTCTCGGTGACGGCCTTCTCGCGGCGGGCCTTCTTCACGGCGGGGCGCTTGGGCTCGGGCTCCTCGAACAGCTCCTCCTGCTCGGGGGCCTCCTCGTCACCGCCCTCTTCGGCGGCCTCGGCCTCCTCCTCACCGGTGTCCTCGGCCAGTTCCTCCTCCCGCTCCTCTTCGCCGGACACCTCGGCCTCTTCGGCTTCGAACTCGTCGGCGGCCTCCGCGGCTTCGAGTTCCTCCTCCTCGTCGGCCTCCTCGTCCTCGCCCGCGTCACCGGCCAGGGCCGCCAGGGCGCCCGAGTAGTCACCGCCACGGCCAGCGGGAGCCTCCTCCTCGTCCTCCAGCGCCTGCGCGGCCGCTCCGGACAGCGCTCCCTGGAGCACGGCGTTCATGGCGCGCGCGAAGGTCCGCTCCCCGAAGCTCTCCACCTCTTCCACGGGCGGAATCAGCACCTCGAGCATGTCCTTGAGCGCGCGGTACAGCCGCATCTCCTGCTTCTCGCCGTCCCAGGTGCCGAAGACCCAGGTGTCGCCGTCCAGCGCGTCCACCCAGCCGGGCAGCGGCCCGCCGCCGTCCCCCTGCTCCTCCATCGCGGACTTGCGCGCGACGAACAGGTGCCGGTGCGCCCCCTTCAGCCCGAAGCGCCACACGCCCGCGGCGGGCAGACCCACCACCATCAGCCGGCTCTTCTCCAGGACGCTGGGCTCCCCCTCGCCGCCACGCAGCGGGAACAGCCGCACTTCACCCTGGAACTCACCGCCGTTGAGCGCCTGGTACAGGTCCGCCAGGTCCTCAGGGAACGGGACGCCGCACTCCGTCTCCGCGCGGCGGACCTCCTCCGCCTGCACACCCTCCGAGGTCGCCTTCGCCGACTTGCGCAGTGCCTCCAACCACTCGTGCATGACCCCTCCACGACATCGACAGCCACCAGGGCTCGCACCTTATGGCGCCTTGGGCCCCCGTGAGCAGTGTGCATGTCGGGTTTCGTCCACCCGACGTCCTCTAGACATACCTGGACAACCTGACACG